>JAAZOP010000159.1 GCA_012797735.1 Myxococcales bacterium | reverse complement strand
GGCGCCCGGCGCGCCGACCCCGTCCGAGGCCGACGCCGCGGCCGAGTCGCCGGAGGAGACCGCGCGCGCGGTCGCACCTGCCGATGCCGCCGCGGCGCCGAGCGACGCCCGGGCCGCCCGGAACGCGGCGACCGACCAGATGCGCCGCGCCGAGGCGCTGTTGCAGGCGCGCTGCACCTCGTGCCACGGCTTGGACAAGGTACGAAGCGCCCGGCACGACGCCGCCGGCTGGGAAGCCTCGATCGACCGGATGATCGGCTACGGCGCCGTGGTGTCGTCCGCAGAGCGCGCGCTGTTGGTCCGGCACCTCGCGGGGCGGTGAACGGCCGCCGGATGGGGGGTGACTCCGCATCGGCAGCGCCGAACCGCGATCGCACGATGACCCCGCACACCAGCGGGTGCCGCCGTTGCGACCGTGGGGCAGGCACTGGCGGATGCTTCGGCGGACGGTGAACGGGCGTCGGATCGCCTGCGCTCGCGATGTGCACTGCGGGACCGCGGTCGGGGAGTTCCTGCCCCTGCGCGAGGGGGACTTCGCGCCGGGGGGCGATGCGCCTCCTTCTCCATCTCCCTGGCGCGCCCTGGTGCCGGCCCCGCCGCGATTGCGCTTGACGCGCGGCGGGCGCGGAGCACAGCATCGGCGTCCGATGACGGACCTGAGCTGGTGCGAGGTCGATGTCGAGGCGCTGGCGCACAACGTGCGGACGCTGAAGTCGCTGCTGCCGCCGGGGGCGCTGCTGGCGCCGGCCGTCAAGGCGGACGCCTACGGCCACGGGCTGGTGCTGGCGGCGCGCGCGTTCCTCGAGGGGGGCGCCGACTGGCTGTGCGTGAACGCGCTGTTCGAGGCGGAGGCGTTGCGGGCGGCGCAGGTGGAGGCCCCGATCTACGTGATGGGCTTCGTGCCGCCGGAGGACGTCGAGCGCGCCCTGGAGCTCGATTGCCGCCTGCTGGCGTACCGCGGGGACGTGGTGGAGCGGGCCGAGGCGGTCTGCGCGCGGCGGGGTTGGACCGCGCGCCTGCACCTCAAGCTGGAGACGGGCAACGAGCGGCAGGGGTTGCGCGACCGCGACGCGCTGGAGCTGGCGCGGCGGATCCACGATTCGCCGCACCTGCGGCTCGAGGGGGTGGCGTCGCACTACGCGAACATCGAGGACACGACGGACCACACCTACGCGCGGGAGCAGCTCCGGCGGTTCGATGCGTTCCTCGAGACGCTGGCGCGCGCGGGGATCGAGGTGCCGTTGCCGCACTTCTCCAACTCGGCGGCGGTGATCCTGTGGTCCGACGAGCACCGGCGGCTGGCGCGGGTGGGCATCGCGGCCTACGGGATGTGGCCGTCGAGCGAGACGCTGGTGGCGGCGGTGCTGGCGGGGCGCAAGCGGATCGAACTGCGGCCCGCGCTGACCTGGAAGACCCGCATCGCCCAGATCAAGGACGTGCCCAAGGGCGCCTTCGTCGGCTACGGCTGCTCGTACCAGACCACCGCCCCCTCGCGGCTGGCCGTGCTGCCGATCGGCTACTACGACGGGTACGACCGCGGCCTGTCGAACCTGGCCTACGCGCTCGTGCGCGGCCAGCGCGCCCCGGTGCGCGGGCGCGTCTGCATGAACATGACGATGATCGATGTCACCGACGTCCCCGGGCTCGACATCCGCGACGAAGTCGTGCTGCTCGGGCGCAGCGGCGACGCCGCGCTCACCGCGGAGCAGCTCGCGTCGTGGATCGGGAGCATCAACTACGAGGTGACGACGCGGATCGGCGCGCACGTTCCGCGGCGACCGGTCCGCCGGCCGCCCTCCCCCGCGGACCCCCGCGCGCCCACCCTGCCCCGCTGACGCGAGTTCAGATCTCGAACGGCAGCCAGAAGACCTTGATCCGCTCGTACGGCCCCCGCCGCTCGTAGCCGAACAGGCCGTACAGCACGGACCATTCGAGGTCCTCCGGCCGGTCGCGGCCGAAGTCGAACAGCGGAATGAAGTGGAAGTGCCATCCCTCGCTGCCGTCCTCGTGCCGCTCGGTGGTGTAGATGCTGTTGAGCGCCAGGGTGAAGGTCCCGCCGGGATCCTCGTCGCGCCAGACGAGCGGGAAGAACGTCCAGAAGCGCGACTGCGCCGCCTTGTCCTCGAAGTCCCAGAACAGCGGGAAGGCCACCGTGGCGCGGTCGGTCGCGTCCGAGAAGCTCCACCACAACGGGAAGACCACCTCGTGGTGGTCCTCGCCCTCGGTGCCGATGTAGATCAGCGGGTGCATGTTGAACGCCCAGCCCGGCGCCTCGGCGCCGGTCTGGGGCCACTCCGAGTACTGGAACGTCGGGAAGACCCAGGTGGTGTGGCGATCCTCGGCCAGCGAGGTGTCGTGCAGGAACAGGGGCAGGAAGCCGAAGAGGCGGTTCTTCTCGAAGTCGTGGAAGTCCCACCAGAACGGGAAGACGACCCAGTCCGACGAGATCGGGTCGGTGCCGTGGTAGACGTTGAGCACCAGGTCGCGGCGCGTGCCGGTCTCCTCGTCGCCCCAGGCCCACCAGACGGGCGCCACCGTCCGGAACCACTCGGGGCCGTCGCCCCACTGGTGGTACAGCAGCGCGCCCCAGCCCCGCGACTCGGGACCCTCGGCGTACCAGGCCAGCGGCGTGACGACGCGCATCGATTCGGCGTCGCGCGCGTAATGCACGAGCGGGGCGAGGGTGAAGTGCATCGAGTCGGGCCCGCCGCCGAAGAACAGGATCGGCGCGACCCCGGCCGACCAGTCGCCGTTCGCCTCGAGGTCGACGAACAGGGGCGGAATCACCGTGGTGCTCGCGTCCCCGTCGTAGAAGTGCCAGAAGGCGGGGAAGAACACCGAGTATCCCTCGTCGTCGTCGGTGCCGCCGAACAGCAGCGGCGGCAGCCCGTAGCGCGAGCTGCGTCCCTCCCGCCACCAGTAGAACGGCGGCGCCAGCGCGAACTCCCCCGTCAGCCAGGCGAAACGCCAGAAGTACAGCGCGAGGATCTGGTAGCTGTCCTCGCCGTCGTCCCCGACCATGAACAGCGGCGGGAGGCCGACGTCGTACCCCTCCGCCGTGCGGCTCACGTAGAGCGGACCCGCCACGTCGGTGAAGCGGTCGGGACGCCGGTAGCGCCAGTAGAGCCCCGCGACCACGTCCGTCTCGTGCAGCTCGTCGCCCCCGCGCCACCGCCAGTAGAACGGCAGGACCCCCAGCGTGTGGTCGTTCGCCGTGTCGTCCCAGGTCTCGAAATAGACCGGGAAGAACAGGCGGAACCCGGAGGTCGGCGTGGTCTCCTGGTAGAACGGCAGCGGCGGCAGGTAGAACCGCGAAACCTCCTCGCCCGACCCGCGCCCTTCGACCGTCCCCGGTTCCGGCGCCACCAAGTCCGGCGGGACGATGTCGGCCCGGGCCGCGGAGAGCGCCCCCAGACACAGGGCCGCGGCGCCGAGACACGCGGCCGCCCGCCCCACCCGACCGGGACGGGCCGACCGAACCCGACGCGAAGCACGGCACGCGACCGACACGAACGACACCCCTGCCTCCCCCGCCGAATCGAGGCGACACCATAGGGTCAGGGGCGGCGGCGAGTCAACGGCAAGACGCCTGGATCCGGGAGCCCGGCTCTCCTGCGCCCGGCCGGCGGATTCCGGCCGCAGGAACCGAACAGGCCGCGGGAAACCTTGCGCGCCGAGAGCCGGGGACGTTCAATGCGGTCCATGAAACCCCGGCGCGTCATCGGCGTCGACGAGAACGGCCTGGGGCCGCGGTTGGGGCCGCTGGTCGTGACCGGCGTGCGCCTGCGGCTCCAGGGGCCGGCGCCGACGATCGCCGAGCTGCGGGCGGCGACCGGGCTGGACGACTCGAAGCGGATCTTCGCGCCCGACCGGCGAGGCCGTGGCGAAGCCCTGGCGCTCGGGACCCTCGGCGCCCGCGCCGCCGGCTCCCTCGCCGAATTGCTCGCCGGCAGGACGGTGGCGTTGCCGTGGGCGCCGCCGGAGGGGTGCGAGTTCCGGGGAGCCGACCCGACCGGCGGACCGCCCCTCGCCGGCGCCTGCGCCGTCTCGACGACTTCGACGCCCCGGCGTTCCGGCGTCGCCGCCTCCCCGGACGGCGCGGCGTCCCGGCGTCCCCGACCCGAGACGGGCTCGGCCCCCCCGGCCCGCATCTGCCCCGCCCTGCCCGCCCGGCCGCTGCCGCGCTGGACGAACGAGGTGGCGGAGGTGGCGGGCGGCCTGGAGCGGCTGGGGGTGGCGATCGAGCGCGTGGCCTGGGCGATCCTTTGCCCGGGGTTCCTCAACGTGGCCCTGGCCGACGGCACCTCGAAGCTGGCCGTGGACCTGCGACTGTTCGAGGCGGTCGTGGAGGCGCTGCGGGACGGGGCCGGATCGGAATGCGCCGCGGTCTGCGGCAAGGTGGGCGGCACCGACCGCTACGCGGAGCGCTTCGTGGCGTGGGCCGGGCGGGTGCGGCGGGTGGAGGTCGAGTCCCGCGCGATGTCGCGGTACGAGGTCGAGGGAGTGGGGCCGGTGTCGTTCGTGCGGGACGCGGACGCCTGCGAGCCGGCGGTGGCGACGGCGTCGGTGCTGGGGAAGTACGTCCGCGAGTTGTGGATGGACGACCTGGCCGCGGCGGTGGGTTGGCCGGGGCCGACGCCGAGCGGGTACCACGACGCGGCCTCGGCGCGGCTGGAAGCGCGCCTGCGGGAGGCGGCGGCGACGGGCGCCCTGCCGCTGCCGGGCGGCTGCGTCCGGCGAGCGCGGTAGGAACGAACGGCGGGACCGCGCGGGCACCCGGGGGACGGCGGCCGACCGCGGCGTCCAGCCGCCGGCTCCGACGCCGCGGTCACGGCTGGAGTTCGGACAGCTCCTCGAGGAAGACCACGTACGGATCGGCGGTCGGGAGTTCCACGCGCCGGCGCACGGTGCGGACGCCGTCCGAGCGGCGCACCTCGATGCGCAGCCAGTACCGGCCGGGCGGCAGCTCGTAGACGTCCCGGAAACGGTCGGCACCGGGGGCGATCGCCTCGCGGCGGAAGCGCACGGTGGCGCCGTCGGTATCGATGTAGCTCACGGCGACCGAGAGCGGCGGGGTCTCGGTCCAGCGCACCTCGACGGCGCCCTCGCCGGGCATCCGGCCGACGAACCACCAGACGACGAAGCCGATCGAGACGACGAGGGCGAGCAGCAGGAGGCGACGGCCGGTCCGGGAGCGCAGGGCGGCGAGCAGGCGCCGGGGGGCGGTCTGGAGGTCATCCACGGCCGGTGGCGCTCCGGGCTTCGCGGTCGGGCCGGGGACGATGCGGAAGCGTCATGGCGAGCAATCGGTCCACTCGATCAAGTTGGTCAGCCCGGTGCTGCGGCAGCCGCCGCCGGTGCCGCGCGGGCAGGATGCGTACCACCCCTCGGAGTAGCTGCCGGCCGCCCGGCACTCGGCCGTGCACGCGAGGCAGTCGGCGGCGCAGATCGTCCGGCCGGTGCACGGGTCGACCCAGGCGGCCCCGTCGGACGACGCGCGGCACTCGGGAACGCACGGGGTCGCGGTCTCGCACGTGCCGGCGTGGTCGAGGGCGACGCCGGCGGCGAGGCGGGCGCAGTCGTTGCCGTAGGTCGTGCCGTCGCAGCCGCAGACCGGGTCGAAGCGCGTGTCGCAGGTGCCGGGGGCGGGGACGCAGGTGCCGGAGGCGTCCGGCCAACAGCCGTGGATGTCGCAGGTCTCGCCCGCGGGGCAGCGGAAGCCGGCGATGCCGCCGCACAGGGTGCCCGAGCCGCATTCGCCGTCGCGGGCGAGCGCCGCGCCGGCCCGGAGACGTTCGCAGTCGTTGTCGTAGGTCACGCCGTCGCAGCCGCACACCGGGTCCCACACTTCGAAACAGCCGCCCGGGCGCGCGACGCAGGTGCCCGAGGCCCCGTCGAGGCAGGAACGCAGGTCGCAGACCTCGCCCGCGGGGCATTCGCCGCCGGGGAAGGGGCCGCAAAGTTGTCCGGCATCGCCCGGCGCGTCCGTCGCGGTGTCCACGGGTGTGTCCGCGCCGGCATCCGCCTCGGGCTCCGCGTCGCCGGGAAGGTCGGCCACGTCGCCGGCGGAATCCTCCCCGGGCGCATCCTCCGGGGCCGCGTCCGGGAGGGCATCGGTGTCGTCCGTCTCGACGCCGCCGCACGACGCCGCGAGGGCGATCGACAGGACGACGAGGAGGTGCGCGGGACGTGGGGGCATCGACGGTCGCTCCTTCCCCCGCAGGAGAAGCGTAGCACGGCCGAGGCGAAGGGCAAAAAGGCCGCGCCGGGGTCGCGGCGGTGCGGAGCGGCCCGGCGGGAACGGTTGACCGGGCCGGACGGTTCCTGGTAGGGCGGCGGGGCGATGGCCGGTTTCCTGCGTTTCGGCGAGTTGCACCCGCGGCGCTTCTTCCTGGAGACGTGGGCGGCGATCCATGCCGACGCGCAGGGCGAGTCCGAGGCGTCCGAGCGGGGGACGCGGGTCCGGGCCGGGAGGAAGGCGCGGCGCGGCGAGCCGTCCCGCCTCGCCTTCTCGCTCCGCCCGCTGCTGATCTTCGTCGCCTCGGCGGTGTTCCTGACGCTGATGGAGTACTTCGGCGGCCGCGACACCTTCGAGAAGCTGTTTCCGGAGGCGGCGCGGGACCCGCAGCGCGTCGAGCTGTACCGCCTGACGTTCTGGGCCGGCGCCCGCATCACGGGATACGGCATCCTGCCGGCCTTGCTGGTCCTGCTGCTCCCGGGCGAGCGGATCGTGGACTACGGCCTGCGGGTCCGGGGCGTCGCGGAGCACCTCTGGATCTACGTCGTCCTGTATCTCGCCGTGCTCCCGCTGATCGTGCTCGTGTCGTTCCATCCAGAGTTCAAGACGTACTACCCTTTTCTCAAGCACACCCCGCGGACGATCTGGAACTGGCGGACCCTGCTGACCTGGGAGCTGCTCTACGCCGGCCAGTTCCTGGCGCTCGAGTTCTTCTTCCGCGGCTTCCTCCTGCAATCGCTCCGCCGGCAGCTCGGGGCCTACGCGATCTTCGCCGCGGTGGTGCCGTACTGCATGATCCACTACGGTAAGCCGTTCCTCGAGGCGAACGCGGCGATCGTCGCGGGTATCGTCCTCGGCACGCTCGCCCTGCGAACCCGCTCGATCTGGTGCGGGTTCCTCGTGCACGTCTCCGTGGCGGTGACGATGGACCTCGCCGCGCTGCTGCAGCGCAACGACCTGCCGCGCGTCTGGTAGGGCGCCGGGAGCGCGGCTTCGATCCGGGCCGGCGCCGGCGGCCGGGACCGCGACGCCCGCCGGGTCCGCCCGGCGCCGGTCGGCGGCCGGCGGCGGGAAAGCCGGGGACGACAAGGCTCGTCTCGGTCAGGGCCTCGCCAACGTCGCCGCCGCCAACGCTTGACCGGCACCAAGCTCCCCGGGCTCGAGGCTGCAGGCCGGCGGAATCACGATCGCCATGTCGCTCTTGGAGCCTGGCGTCCGGAGCCTGGTGCCTCGCGCCGGCCGGCGATGCGGACTTCGGCGACACCCTGCGTCTCGGTCGTCTCGGTCTTGCCAAGACCGGGCCTTGCGGGTACTTTGCGTGCGAGCGGAGTCGAGGATGGGTTTCCGACGGACATCTTCCGCCGTCGGTCCGGATTCGGGATGCCGGTCCGGCGCGTCGCCGGCGCTGCTGGCGGGACTCGTCGTCGGCTTGGCCGCCGCGTCGGCGCTGGCCGGGGGCGACGTCGAGCGGCGCGGTGGAGGGAGCCGCGCCGGCAGGACCGGGGAGACCGGCCGGGCGAGCGACACGAGCGGACGCACCTGGGGCGACCTGGAGATGCCGGCGGGCCTGTCGCTCCGGCTGGAGGCCGGCGGCGACGGCGAGGAGACCGGGGCGGGAGTCGCGGTGCGCGCCGTGCTGCACAACGGCGGGTCCGAACCGGTGACTCTGGCGCTCGACCCCCGACTGGCCGACCTGGAACTGCGGGCCGGCCGGACCCGCGTGCGCTGTCCCAGTCCGCAGGACATGTCGCCCCCGGGCTTGCACGGCGCCGGCGTCGGGACGCTCGCGCCGGGCGCCGGCGCCGGCGTGCGCCTCGACCTGCTGTACCACTGCTGGGACCGGCTGGACCGCGCGCGGCGGGCGGCGGGCGACGGGCCGCTGGAGTTGACCGTGGCGTACCGCGTGGTGCTGGTCGACCCCGGGCTGGGCGAGGCGGTGGGTCGGGCGGGCCGGCTGGAGGCGCGCACGGAGATGTCCCTGGGTCTTCCGGACGAGGAAGCGCCGGGCGAGGGGGTGCCGGACGGCGAGGCGCCGGTGGAGGTGGAGGCGCGCAAGGCGGACGCGGCGGACGGGGAGGAGGTCTGGTTGCGGGTGGCGGTGCGGAATCGGACCGCCGGGGCGCTCAAGCTGGTCGACCATCCGACGCAGTTCCGGTTCGAGGTGACCGGGCCGACCGGCGCGTGGACGTGCGGGATGGACCCGTGGCGCATCACGCCGCTGGGGGACCTGTTGGTGCGGCTGCGCCGGGGCGGGAAGTACGAGCGGCGGCTGGAGTTGACGCGCTACTGCCCGCCGGAGGCGCTGCGGGAGCCGGGGGTGTACTGGGTGGCGCCGATCTACGATCCGTACCTGGCCGACCGGGCTCCGGAACCGGTGCTGGACCGCGAGGTCCGTGGGGTGCCCGTGCCGCTGCGGGTGCGGACGGGAGGAGACCGATGAAGGGCACTCGGGGGCGTCCGGAGAAGGGTTCGGAGCGCGGCCCGGAGGCGCGGGAGGCGGGCCGGCCGGGAGGGCGGAAGGGGGAGCGGGCGCCGGAACCGCGGCGGGCGGAGCGGAAGGGTGTGCCGCGCACGCCGGGCGACGAGGGGGTCGGGGCGATGGCCCGGATGGTGGCGCACGAGGTGCGCAACGCGCTGTCGGTGTTGTACAACGTGGCGACCGGGTTGCGGCGGGCGGTGCCGGCCGAGCAACCCAACGCGGAGATGCTGCTGTCGATCCTCGAGGAGGAGCTCCGGCGGCTGGACCGGTTGACGCACGACCTGGTGTCGTTCGCGATGACCACGCCGCCCGTGCGGAGCCGGGTGCGGGTCGCCGACCTGGTGGAGCGGGCGGTGCAGGAGGCGCGACGAAGGTGCCCGGCCGGGGAGCGGGCGCGGGTGGAGGTCGCGGTGCAGCGCGGCGCGGCGGAAGCGTCGCTGGACCCGGAACGGATGCTGGAGGCGCTGGTGGGCCTGGTGCGCAACGCCATCGAGGCATCCAACGGGCGCGGGGGCGTGCGGGTGTCCGCGACGCGGGACGGGGACCGCTTGCGGATCGAGGTGTTGGACGAGGGGCCGGGGCTGCCGGCGGAGGAGATGGAGCGGATCTTCGATCCGTTCTTCTCGACCAAGGCGTCCGGCGTCGGGCTCGGTCTGGCGCTGTGCCGGCAGATCGCGCGCCGGCACGGGGGCGAGTTGACGGCGACGCCCGGACCGGGGGGCACGGGCGCCTGCTTCCGGATCGAGGTCCCGATCGCCGAGGGCGGGAGCTAGAACGATGGCGCGCAGCGGCAAGATGCGGATCCTGATCGTCGACGACCAGCGCAACATGCGCGCCACGCTCGGGATCCTGCTGCGCGGCGCGGGCTACGAAACCGACGAGGCGCCGGACGGCGAGACCGCCGTCGAGAAGGTCGGCCAGGAAAGCTTCGACCTCGTGCTGACCGACCTGCGGATGGGGCGGGTCGATGGGATGGAGGTGCTGCGCAAGGTGCGGGAGTCGTCGCCCACGACCGAAGTGATCGTGATGACGGCCTACGGCACAGTCGAGAGCGCGGTGGCCGCGATGCGGCTGGGCGCCTACGACTACCTGCAGAAGCCGTTCACCGAGGAGGAGCTGCTGGTCAAGGTCGACAAGGCGTTCGAGCGGAAGCGGCTGACGAACGAGGTGACGCTGCTGTCGCAGGAGTTCCGCGAGCGTTACAAGTTCGAGAACCTGATCGGGCGGTCGCAGGCGATCCGCGACGTCCTGTCGCGGATCATCCGCATCGCGCCGACCGACGCCACGGTGCTGATCACGGGTCCGAGCGGCACGGGGAAGGAGCTGGTGGCCAAGGCGATCCACGCCAACTCGCGCCGTTCCGACCGGCCGTTCGTGCCGGTGAACTGCGCCGCGATCCACGAACAGCTGCTCGAGAGCGAGCTGTTCGGCCACATGCGCGGCGCGTTCACCGGCGCCGTCGCCACGCGCCGCGGCCTGATCGAGGAGGCGGACGGCGGCACGTTCTTCTTCGACGAGATCGCCGAGACCACCCTCGCCTTCCAGGCCAAGCTCCTGCGCACGATCCAGGAGGGAGAAATTCGGCGCGTCGGCGACAATCGCTCGATCAAGGTCGACGTGCGCGTGATCGCCGCCACGAACCAGGACCTGCAGAAGGCGATCGCCGAGAAGCGGTTCCGCCAGGACCTGTTCTACCGGCTCAACGTGGCCCGCTTTCACCTGCCGCCGCTGCGCGAGCGCCCCGAGGACATCCAGCCGCTCGTCGAGCACTTCATGGCGCGGGCCCAGGCCCGCATGCAGAAGCCGGTGCGCCTCGGCCCGGGCGTGATGCAGTTCCTGCTCTCGTACGACTACCCGGGCAACGTGCGCGAGCTCGAGAACCTGATCGAACAGGGTGTCGCGCTGGCCGCCGGCGGCGTCGTGCGGCTCAGCGACATCGAGGTCAAGCCCGAGGCGGCGCCGACGACCGGCGGCCAGACCCTGGCCGACGTCGTCGCCTCGGCCGAACGCCAGGCGATCCTCTCGACGATCGCCGACACCCGGACCCTCGCCGACGCCGCCAAGGCGCTCGGGCTGTCCACCACCACCCTGTGGCGCAAGATGCGTCGCCACGGCATCACGCGCTTCGCCCCGCCCGAAGCCGAGCCGTTGCAGCGCTGAAACGGTCAGCCTGCACTTCTGCGCCGGTCGGCGGCGCCAACCATCTGAACCATTCGGAATCATTGAACCTGGCCGTGGTAGGAATTTCGCTTCCCGAGCGATCCGGGGCGCGGCCGCCGGCGGGCGAGGCGGCGGGCGGCGCCGAGGGAGATCGCGGTGGAAGACCCGGTCGAACGGCCACAACGCTCGATCCGCGTCCTGGTCGTCGATGACGAGCCGAACCACCTGCGCCTGCTCACGGCGACGCTGCGACTGGAAGGGTTCCTGGCGGTCGGCGTGCCGGATGCGGAATCGGCGCTGCGGGCGCTGGCCGAGGCGCCGTACGATCTGGCGCTGATCGATGTGATGATGCCGGGCACCAGCGGGCTCGAGTTGGCGCGACGCATGCGGCTGGAGCATCCGGCAGTGCCGGTGGTGCTGATGTCGGCCTACCATCTGTCGGAACGGCAGTTGCGGCAATCGCAGACGGGGGCGGTGGGGTTCGTGGCGAAGCCGTACCAGGTCGAGGAGTTGACGCGGTACCTGCGCGACAAGGCGACCTGGGGCGGGCACGCGGCGTAGGGCGGGGCCCCTCGCGCGGTCCGGCTCGCCGCCCGGGTGCGGGTGCCGGACCCGGCGGAACGCTCAATCCTCGGCGGGCGGGGGAACGGTGGCCGGCGCGGCGCCGCCGCGACCGTCGCGCGTGATTCCGTAGCCTCGGATCTTCTTGTGCAGGTTCGTGCGTTCGATCCCGAGCGCCTGGGCGGCGCGGGAGATGTTCCATTCGTAGTAGGCCAGGGCGTCGAGCAGGAACGCCTTCTCGGCCTGTTCGCGGAACAGGCGCAGCGGGACGCCGGGGCGGAAGCCGGAGGCGGGAACGGCCACGGGCGTCGCCCCGCGCACCTCGTCGGGCAGGTCGGAGAGCCGGATGGTGGACTCGCTGAGGATCACCATCCGCTCCACGACGTTCTTCAGCTCGCGCACGTTGCCGGGCCAGTGGTAGCGCATCATCGCCTCGATCACGGCCGGCTCGACGGTCTTGCGGCGGAAGCCGTTCTCGTCGCAGAAGCGTCCGACGAGCGTGTCGACCAGCAGCGGGATGTCCTCGGGGTGTTCGCGGAGCGGGGGCGAGTGGAGGGGGACGACGGCGAGGCGGAAGTAGAGGTCCTCGCGGAAGCGGCCGGACTTGACCTCCTCGTCCAGGGCGCGGTTGGTGGCGGCGAGGATGCGGACATCGACGGAGAGGGCGGACTCGCCGCCGACGCGGGTGATCTCGCCGGACTGCAGGGCGCGCAGCACCTTGGCCTGGGCGGAGGGGGACATGTCGCCGATCTCGTCGAGGAACAGCGTTCCGCCGTCGGCCAGTTCGAACTGGCCGCGCTTGCGGCCCTGGGCCCCGGTGAACGCCCCGCGCTCGTAGCCGAACAGCTCGCTCTCGATCAGCTCGCCCGGGATCGCGGCGCAGTTCACCTTCACGAACGGCCCCTCGGCCCGGGGCGACAGGCGATGGATCGCGCGGGCGATCAGTTCCTTGCCGGTCCCGCTCTCGCCGGTGATCAGCACGCGGCCCTTGGTCGGGGCGACCTTGCGGATCTCCTCGAACAGCCGCTTCATCGCCTCGGAGGTCCCGATCATCTCCAGCTGCGGCTCGACGCGCGCCCGCAGGGACAGCACCTCGCGCCGCAACCGCCACTTCTCCAGGCTGTTGCGGATCGAGATCAGCACGCGATCCCGGTCGATCGGTTGCTCGAAGAAGTCGGCGGCGCCGAGCTGCACGGCCTCGACGGCCTCCTTGATCGTCGCATGCCCCGAGATCATCAGCACGGGAAGCTGCGGCTCGTCCGGCCGGCGTTCGCGGATGCGCTTGAGGGCCTCGAGGCCGCTGAGGCCGGGGAGCTTCACGTCGAGCACGGCGAGGTCAATCTCCTCGCGTTCGAGGAGCGCCAGGCCTTCTTCGGCCGTCGGCACGGCGCTGACGCGGTATCCCTCGCCGGTCAGCACGAGTTCCAGGGTGCGGCGGATGTTCTTCTCGTCATCGACCACCAGGATGTGATAGCTCATCGGTCCTCTCCCGGCCCCTGGGCCTGGTGCCGGACGCCGTCGGCGGCGAGCACCGGTTCGTGGGCTTCCACGAGCGCGGCGTGGAGGTCGCGCACCAGGCGTTCGACCTCGGCCAGCGGAACGAGCAGCGAGATGCGGAAGGAGGTGGTGGTCAGCCCTTCCAGCACCACGCCCAGCGACTCGGCGCGGCACAGGCTGGCCAGAAGCACCCGTTCGTCCCGCGTGATCCCCTCGCCGATCACGGACACCGCCCCCAGGTGTTCGTCCATCTCCACCGCGTCGCCCAGCGTCGTGCGGAGCTCCTGCTTGAAGGTGGGGTAGTTGACGGCGTTCTCGAGCGGCACGAGGAACGAGGCGCGGGACCAGGCGGGGGTGGCCGGGGGCGACGCGAACGACAGCTCGCGGAGCGGGATCTGCAGGCGGCCGGCCCGCTCCAGGACGTCGCGCAGGCGGCTCGACGACGGCTGGCCGATCAGCCGCACGCGGACGATGTTCTTGGACGACACCACCGCGCGCGGCGTGAACGTTTCGCGCGGCGCGCCCTTGCGGATCACCGTCTCGCGACCGGGCTGGAACGCCGCGCGGGCATAGATCGCGATCCCGGCCTGCTTGGCGAACTCGACGGCCTGGGCGTTCATCACCTTCGCCCCGGCCTGCGCCATCTCCTGCATCTCCTCGTAGCCGATCTCCGGCAGGTGCCGGGCGCCCGGAACGACCCGCGGATCGGCGGAGTAGACGCCGTCGACGTCGGAGTAGATCTCGCAGGCCTCGGCGTCGAGGGCGGCGGCGAGGGCGACGGCGGTGGTGTCGGAGCCGCCGCGACCCAGCGTCGTCACCTCGCGCTTGTACGACACCCCCTGGAAGCCGGCGACGATCACGATCTTCCCCTTCGCCAGCTCGTCCTGCACCCGGAACGGCCGGACCTCGATGATCCGCGCGTCGGAGTGCCGGTCGTTCGTCGTGATGCCCGCCTGCGAACCGGTGAACGAGATCGATTGCTCGCCCAGCTCCTGGATCGCGATCGACAACAGCGCCATCGTCACCCGCTCGCCCGTCGACAACAGCATGTCCAGCTCGCGCCGCGGCGGGGACGGGGCCACCTCGCGGGCGAGCGCCAGGAGCTGGTCGGTGGTCTTGCCCATCGCCGAGACCACGACCACCACGTCGTAGCCGGCCCGCTTGCGCGCCACGACCTCCTCGGCGATGCGGCGGATGCGGGGCAGATCCGCCACCGAGGAGCCACCGTACTTCTGCACGACCGTCGGCATGGGCGCAGCATGCCAAATCCCGGGGCCTCCCGTCGAGAGTCCGCGTCCCGGGCCGATTGCCCGGCGCCCGGGGGCCTGCTACCCTTTGCATAGCATCGGGCGATCTTCGAGGTCGCCGGGAGGTGGGTCGATGAACCGTCGGTTGGTCGCCGGGATGCTCGGGTTGGCCTGCACCGTCGTCGCCGCGTGCGGGGACGGGGACGGAACCTCGACCGACGTCGGCCTGGACATCTGGGCGGAGGACGGCGACTGGGATCTGCCGCCGGCCGACGGCGACGCCGGCGACGGCAGGGACGGTGCCGAGACCGACACCGGCCCCTGCGTGCCGACGGGCGACGAGATCTGCGACGGGACCGACAACGACTGCGACACGGTGATCGATGACGGTTTCGACCTGGCGAGCGACCCGATGAACTGCGGGGAGTGCAACGCGGTCTGCGACCCCGACCACGCGGCCGGCGTCTGCGCCGGCGGGGTCTGCGAGGTGGCCTGCGACGCCGGCTGGGTCGATGCCAACCACAACGCCGTCGACGGCTGCGAGTACCTCTGCACGCCTTCGCCGGCGGGGACGACGCGCGAGCGGCCCACGGACGGCACGTGCGAGGACGGGCTGGACAACGACTGCGACACGCGGACCGACGACACCGACCCGGACTGCTCGCCGTGCGTGCCCGAGTTCTGCAACCACGAGGACGACGATTGCGACACCCTGGTCGACGAGGACTACGACCTCGATTTCGACCGCTACAACTGCGGGGCGTGCAACACGATCTGCCCCGCGCGTCCCCACGCGACGCCGGTCTGCGAGCTGGGCGACTGCGAGCTGTTGTGCGAGGCGGGCTGGTCGGACACGAACGGCGTCCCCGGGGACGGCTGCGAGGCGCCGTGCATCCCGACCGGGTCGGACGAGACGGCCTGCGACGGGGTCGACGACGACTGCGACGGCCGGGTCGACGAGGACTACGCGCCGACGACCTGCGGGCTGGGCCTGTGCGAACGGGAATCGACCTGCGTCCGGGGGGTCGTGCAGTGCACGCCGCGCACCCCGCCGGCGACGACCGACACGACGTGCGACGGTCTGGACGACGACTGCGACGGCACGACCGACGAGGACGGGGATTGCACGTGCGTGACGGACGGGGACTGCGACGACGGCAATCCCTGCACGACGGACGTCTGCCAGCCGACGCGGACCTGCCTGTCGTCGCCCGCGGCCGACGACACGGCCTGTCCGTCCGGGATCTGCTGCGCGGGCGCCTGCGTCGATCACCTCGGCAGCGTCGAGCACTGCGGGAGCTGCGCGGCGACCTGCGGCGCGGGCAGCTCGTGCGCCGGCGGGGCCTGCGCCTGCGACGGGGCGCTGCTGTCGTGCGACGGCGACTGGGCCAACGGCTGCGAGATCAACGGCGCGACGGACGCGGCGAACTGCGGGGCCTGCGGGCGCGACTGCGGGAGCCACACGATCTGCACGGACGGCTCCTGCGTCTGCGTCGATCCGTACCTCGACTGCAACGCGAGCTGGGGGGACGGGTGCGAGATCAACGGCGCGACGAATGCCGACCACTGCGGGAGTTGCGGCAACCGGTGCGGTCCGAGCGCCGCGTGCGCGGCGGGAACCTGTGCCTGCGTTGCCCCGTTCCTCGACTGCAACGGCAGCTGGGCCGACGGCTGCGAGATCGACCCTACGACGAACCCGTCGCACTGCGGCGGTTGCGGCGCGGCGTGCGGACCGAGCGCGACCTGTTCGGGCGGCGCGTGCGCCTGCATTTCGCCGTACCTGGACTGCAACGTCTCCTGGTCCGACGGTTGCGAGATCAACCCGACTTCGGACCCCAACCACTGCGGCGCCTGCGGCAACCGCTGCGGGATGAACGCCGCGTGCAGCGGCGGGATCTGCGTCTGCAACTCGGGCTACCTCAACTGCAACGGCAGCTGGTCCGACGGCTGCGAGATCAACACGCTGTTCGACGTCAACAACTGCGGGAACTGCGGCACGCGCTGCGGCGTCAACGCCACCTGTTCCGGCGGATCGTGCCAGTGCAACAGCGGTTTCGCCGACTGCGACGGTTCGCCCGGCTGCGAGGCGGCGACGCTGAGCGACGTCAACAACTGCGGGAGCTGCGGCAACCGCTGCAACGCCAACGCGACCTGCAACTCCGGCACCTGCGCCTGCAACTCCGGCTGGGGCAACTGCAACGGCAGCTGGTCCGACGGCTGCGAGACGAACCTGATGACGGCGTCCTCGCACTGCGGCGCCTGCGGCAACAGCTGTGGCGCCAACGCCATCTGTTCGAGCGGCACGTGCCAGTGCAACACGAACTACGGCAACTGCGACGGCCTGTGGAGCAACGGCTGCGAGGTCGACCTGCGCACCAGCGCCACGAACTGCGGCTTCTGCGGCAACCGCTGCGGCGTCAACGCCACCTGCTCCTCCGGCACCTGCGCCTGCAACACGTACTACGGCAACTGCAACGGGAGCTGGTCGGACGGCTGCGAGGTCGACCTGCGGACCAGCGCCGCCAACTGCGGCGCCTGCGGCAACAGCTGCGGCCCCAACGCCACCTGCAACTCCGGCACCTGCGCCTGCCTGACGAACTGGGCCAACTGCAACGGGAGCTGGTACGACGGCTGCGAGATCGACCTGCGGGTCAGCGCGACGAACTGCGGGAGCTGCGGCAACAACTGCGGCGGCAACGCCTACTGCAACGGCGGGAGCTGCGCCTGCAACTCGGGGTGGGGCAACTGCAACAGCAACTGGTCCGACGGCTGCGAGACGTACGTGCTCGGGTCCGACGCGACGAACTGCGGCTCCTGCGGCAACCGCTGCAACGCCAACGCCTACTGTTCGACCGGCACCTGCCTGTGCAACTCGGGGTGGGGCAACTGCGATTCGAGCTGGTCCAACGGCTGCGAGACGAACGTCCTGACGAGCGCGACGAACTGCGGCACGTGCGGGAACCGGTGCAACGCGAACGCCTTCTGCAGCTCGGGGTCCTGCGCCTGCAATTCGGGCTACGGCAACTGCAACAGCAACTGGTCCGACGGCTGCGAGACGAACCTGCTCACCAGCTCGACGAACTGCGGCTCCTGCGGCTTCTCCTGCGGCACCCGCGCCTCCTGCTCGGGCGGTTCCTGCGTCTGCAACTCGGGCTACTCCAACTGCGACGGGAGCTGGAGCAACGGCTGCGAGTGCACGGGCACGATCGACTGCGTGCGCGGCACGGTCACCTCGAGCGGCTGTTCCAACACCTGCCAGACCAAGACCTGCGACAGCTGCTGCCACTGGGGGGAGTGCACCGGGTGC
>JAAZOP010000158.1 GCA_012797735.1 Myxococcales bacterium | reverse complement strand
CGCCTCGAGGACCGCTTCGGCCTCGAGCCCGGCCAGGGGGCGGCGCGGCTGGCGCTGGGCGACTTCACCCGCGGCGTGCCGGGCGGCGGGTTCCTCTACACCAACCGCGACTCGGTTTCGGTGGGTGTGGTGCTGCGGCTCGACGCCCTGGCGACGGCGGGACCGCACGGGCCCGAGTCGCACGCGCTGCTCGACGCATTCCGCGCCGTGCCGGAGATCGCGCGACTGCTCGCCGGCGGCGAGACGACGGAGTACTCGGCCCATCTCGTGCCGGAACGGTCGTTCGACGACCTGCCGCCGCCGGCGGAGCCGGGACTGCTGGTGGCGGGAGACGCCGCGGGCTTCGTGGTGAACCACGGCTTCACGGTGCGGGGGATGGACCTGGCGCTGGCCTCCGGGGTGTTGGCGGGACGGGCCGCGGCGGGCGACCCTGCGCGGGCGCCGGCGGCCTACGAGGCGGCGCTGGCGGCGTCGTTCGTGATGCGTGACCTGCGGGCGGCGCGGCGGTCGCAGGCGTTCCTCGCGCGCGAGCGGCTGTACGGGCACTACCCGCGGGTCGTCTGCGAGCTGTTCGAGGAGCTGTTCCGGTTCGGTCCAGACGGCAAGGGCGCGATCGGCAAGCCGGCGTGGAAGATGCTGCGCAAGGGAGCCCTCAACTGGCGCGGCCTGCGCGACCTCTGGGCGGCGAGGAAGCTCTGATGCGGGTCGACGAGAAGATCGCGCTCGACGCGTTCAAGCCCGACGAGGCGCCGCACATCAAGCCTCGGCTCGAGGTCTGCAAGGCGTGCCGGGACCGGGTCTGCGTCCGGGTCTGCCCGGGCGGCCTGTGGACGGTGGTCGAGGGGACGGACGAGGTCCGCGTCGAATGTTCCGGGTGTCTCGAGTGCGGGTCGTGCGTGACGTGCTGTCCGAACGGCGGGATCGACTGGGCGCAACCGCGGGGCGGCTGCGGCGTGCGCTACCGCTGCGGCTGACCTTCGGCCCGGCTCATCGATCGAGGACACGTCGATCGCTTCGACGACGGGCGCGTCCTCCGGCGAATGGCGTCGCCGGCGCCCGCCGCCGTTCCGCCGCTTTCCGCCGATCGGATCGTCGTGATCCCGTGGTGTTCGGCACGGCACGCCGCCCGCTTGCCGGTGGACGGCCGTGGTCCCGCCCGCGCCCGGCCACCATCCACGACGCAGTCTCGACACGGTGCTCCATCGGGTCGTACGCGAGCACCTCGAGGAGTTCCTCCGGCTCACCCGCGAGCAGTACGACAAGCCGCTCCCTCGGTACGTCGTCCGCGAGTTCCAGGAGTACCTGCGTTGCGGCGACCTGTCGCTCGGCTTCGTCCGGACGGCCTGTCCGCACTGCGGCCACGTGCTGCTCGTGCCGTTCTCCTGCAAGCGGCGCGGGCTCTGTCCGTCGTGCGCCGGCCGGCGGATGTCGAATACGGCGGCGCACCTGACGGACCGCGTGCTGCCGAACGTGCCGTTGCGGCAGTGGGTCCTCTCGCTGCCCTTCGAGCTGCGTCGCCTCGCGGCGTTCCGGCCCGAGGTGGTGCGAGCCTTCTCCCGCCTCTGGGCGGCCGCGGTGTTCCGGCACCTCCGCAGCGGGTCCAGCGGCCTCGGTCACGCCGGCGCCGTGGACTTCGTCCAGCGCGCCGGCGGCTCGCTCAACCTCAACGTGCACCTGCACCTCGTGGCGCTGGACGGCGTGTTCCGTGCGGCGCACGGCGACGGCGTCGTCTTCCGGCCGGCGGAACCGCCCACGCGCGAGGAGCTGTTCGGCGTGCTGGATCGCTTCCGGACGCGCGCGCTGCGCTGGCTGCGCCGTCGAGGACTGCTCGACGAGGACGGCGCGTCGGCCGAACGGTCGCCGTGTTTCGACGGCTACGGGGCGTTGGATGCCTGCGCGCAGGCGGCGGTGCAACGCGGGCTGTTCGAGCGGCGCGACGCCGGGGCCGAGGAACTGGCGTCGCCGGAGGATGACGACCTTCGATTCACGGCGCGCTCGCCCTCGCGCTGGTCCGTGGAGCTCGACGGCTTCAACCTGCGCGCCGGCGTCCGGATCGAAGCCGGTGACGACGCGGGCCGGGAGCGCCTGTGCCGCTACGGGGCCCGGCCGTCGTTCGCCCTGGGCCGGCTGGTCGACTGGCCGGACGGTCGCATCGGGTACCGGGTTCGGTGGGCGCGTTCGGAGGCGGGGCCGTACCGGGTGATGACGCCGCTGGAGTTCCTGGCGCGGTTGGCGGCCCTGGTGCCGCCGCCGTGATGTCCGCTGACGCGCTACCACGGGGTCCTCGCGCCGGCGTCGCGCTGGCGACCGCACGTGGTGCCGCGGCCGCCCGGGCCGAACGTCCGGCCCGCCACCTGCCCCCACGGAGCCTCGGAGCGCCGTGGTCCTGCGCCGCTGTCGTTTCCCCTGTGCCAGGTGTCGGTGCGCAGGAACTCGCCGGACGGGGAGGAGGTCTACTCGCCGGTGGTGTCGTCGTCGCACTGGCGGCGGGTGTTGGAGGGCGAGTTGCTGGCGCGTGCGCCGAGGATCGACTGGGCGCAGTTGTTGCGGCGGACGTTCGGGGTCGATGCGCTGGCGTGTCCGAAGTGCGGTGGGCGGCTCGAGGTGCTGGAACTCGTCACCGTGCGGGACGACGCGGCGGCGTGGCTGGAGCGACTGGGTTTCGCAGCCGGCGGCACCGGCAGGCCCGAGGCGCGGGCGCGGGCGCCCACGGTGCGTCGCGGCGGGTCGCGAGCGCCCCCCGCCGGCGCTTGCGTCCGCTCAATGTAGTCCACCTTCGGCCACGATCCGAAGCCTGTCTTGCCCTTCGTGCTTCGTCAAGCTGTGAGCCTCCCGGATCGCCCTTGCGGTGTCGTGAGAAACACAATAGGTTGCATTCCGTTGGCAGGGTGATGGGCACCGCGGCGGACGTCGATGGACTTCAGGAGCGACCCGGGTCTCCCGGCAGATCGTGCTTGGATTTCTTTGCCCCTGGGCCGTCGGTCAGGTCTTCGACGCAGTGCAGCTCGTAGCCGTCGGGGTGATGGTAGCCGGGGTCGCAGACGCACGTCG
>JAAZOP010000157.1 GCA_012797735.1 Myxococcales bacterium | reverse complement strand
GGCTCCGCCGCCGGAGATCTGCATCGACCCTGGTTGTTCCTCTGGAACGGCCATCCGTGGTGGTCACTTCGCTTCTCTGCCCGACGACTTGAGAGTTGCCGACCGTGGTCCGACGGACCCGGACCGGCCGGATGAACACGTCGGCTTCCGGTGCGCCTACGTGCCGCCCTGATCGTCCGTCGAGAGTCCGGCCGTTTCCGACGGACCGTCCAGCAGCCCGCGCAGCGCGCGGGCGTCGTGCACGGCGTTGCCGCGGAAGTGGTTGTTGAAGAACGCGAGCGTCGTCCCGGCTTTCGCGTCCAGCCGCCGCAGCCGATCCCGCCACTCGACCAGCTCCCCGGGCGAGTAGCGGTAGTCGTACCGTTCCGCCGGGTCGTCGTGCTCGTACCATTTCTCCGCGTTGCGACCGTGGAAGCGGACGTAGCCGGGCGGGGCGGGGACCCACAGCACGGGGGGGACGAGCTGCGGGAGGTCGGGCTGGTCGACGCAGCAGAAGCCGACGCCGATCGACCGCAGCCAGCGGCGGACCTCGTCGCGAATCCACGCCCGGTGGCGGAACTCGAAGACCAGCGGCAGGCCGGCCAGCCGTTCGCGGAGCCGTTCGAGGTGTTCGCGCGCCGTGCGGTCGGGGTGCAGGGACTGGGGGAACTGTCCGAGCACGGCGAGCAGTCGGCCGTGGTCCAGCAGCGGCCGCAGCGCCTCGCGGAACGCGCGGTACGCGGCCGCGTCCGCGTCCCGCGCATGGGTCATCGAGGCGTGCAGTTTGAGCGTGAAGCCGAAGCCGGGGGGGGTGCGGCGCACGAGGCCGGCCAGGGTCCGGGCGTCGGGCATGCCGTAGTAGGTGTAGTTCAGCTCGACGACGTCGAACTCCTCCGCGTAGCGCTCGAGGAAGCGGCGCCGGGGCAGGTCGGGCGGGTAGAGCACGTCCCGCCAGTCGTCGTAGCCGAAGCCGCTCGTGCCGATGCGGATCGCCATCCGTCGTCCGTTTCCCCCCGGCGGCCGGAACGGTATACAGTCGCGGGGACGGGGGCAACCGGCGGCGGGTGGCGGCGTGAGGACGCGGGTGGAGACGACGGGCGGAGGCGGGAGTGGCGGCGGGGCCGCGGCGCCGGCGCGGCGCGGCGACGGTCGGTGGACCGTGCTGGAGGTCGTGGCCTGGATCGCCGGCGACCTCGCGCGGCGGGGCGTCTCGTCCCCGCGCCTCGACGCCGAGCTCCTGGTGGGTCATGCGCTGGGCACCAGCCGGGTCGGGTTGTACGTGCGGCACGACGCGCCGCTGACCGAGGCGGAGCGGGCGGCGGTGCGCGAGGCGTTGCGGCGGCGGCGCGCGGGGGAGCCGGTGGCGTACATCACCGGTCACCGGGAGTTCTGGAGCGTCGATCTGCGCGTCGACCGCCGGGTCCTCGTGCCGCGGCCCGAGACCGAGGTGCTGGTGGAGGAGGCGTTCGCGGCGTTGGCCGACGAGGCGGCGCCGTGGCGCGTCGTCGATGTCGGCACGGGTTGCGGGGCGATCGCGGCGGTGGTGGCGAAGCACCGCCCGGCGGCGCGGGTCACGGCGCTGGACGTCTCGGCGGAGGCGTTGGCGGTGGCGCGCGAGAACGTGACGCGGCTCGGGCTGGCGGAGCGCGTGGATCTATGCGAGGCGGAGGGGGCGGCGTGGCTGGCGGCGCGGCCGTCGTCGTTCGACGCCGTGCTGGCGAATCTGCCGTACGTCGCGACCGGCGAGTTTCCCGGCCTGCAGGTCGAGGTGCGGGAGCACGAGCCGCGCGGGGCGCTCGACGGCGGCCCCGACGGCCTGCGCGAGATCCGGCGCGTGGTCCCGGCCGCGGCGGCGGCCCTGCGCCCCGGCGGGTTTCTCGGGCTGGAGATCGGCGCGGACCAGGGCGAGGCGGTGGTGGCGCTGTGCGCGGCCGCCGGCCTGGTCGCCCCGGCGGTCCGCCGGGACTACGCGGGCCTGTGCCGCGTCGTGACGGCCAGGCGGGCTTCCTGATGCGGCGGCGGGTGGCGGCGTGCGGACTGGCGGCCGTGGCGACGCTGCTCGCGGCGCCGCCCGCGCGGGCGTGGGACGCCGAGTGGCAGGCGGGTCCCGAGGCGGGCGGCGGCTTCGTGCTCGACGATGCCGGCGCGGTCGGCGAGGGGATTGCGTGGCTGGCGTTCGGCGCCGACGTGCAGCTCCTCCGTTCGATCAGCCGCGACCCGGGGCTCGGCTTCGCCCTGCGCGTGGGGACCCGCGACTTCGCCGACCTGGCGGTCCTGGCCGGGCTGGAGGGGCTGCTGCCGGTGTTCGACGCCTTCCCGATCGTCCTCTCCGCCGGGGCCGGGCTCGACGCATTGACCGCGGAGGGGCTGTGGTACGTGCGGTTCTGGTGGGGGGCGCGCAGTCACAACCAGCTCTCGCCGTACGCCGTCGCCTTCGGGGTCTTCGTCGAGTACCAGCGGATGATCGAAGGCAGCCGGGAACCGATGCTGCTGTTCGGGGCGACGATCGACGGTTTCGCGCTGCTCTGGCCGTTCCTGTGGCTCTACGAGTGGTTGGTCGTGGACCAGGGCCCGGCGGTGGTGTAGGGTACGGTGCCGCATGGGCCTGGACCTGCTGATCGTGGATGCGCACGGGAGGGATCGCGAGGGGATCGCCGCGTTCTTCGAGCGGCAGGGGCATCGGGTGACGGCGACCGACGACGCGCGCGAGGGCCAGGCACTGGTGCGCGAGCGGTTCTTCCCGCTGGTGCTGGTGGATGTCGACGTGGAGCCCTGGGGCGGCCTGGAGTTCGTGACTTTCGTGCGCGGCCAGTCGCCGCGCTCGGAGGTCGTGCTGTTGACGGTGCGCCGCGCCTGGGACGTGGCGGTGGGGGGCTACCGGCGGGGGGCGGTCGAGGTGGTGTTCAAGGACCAGAGCGACGCGCCGCGGCTGACGGAGCTGGTCGAGCGGGTGGCGCGGCGTTGGGCCGGGGACGGGGCGGGCGTGGAGAATCTCGCGGCGGAGGCGAAGCAGCTGCTGGACGAGATGCTGGCCCGGATGCTCGACATGTCGCAGCACGTCCCGGCCACCCAGAGTCGCCTGGAGACGATGCCGCAGGGCAGCGTGCGGGTGGCGGTGGTCGACCACGAGCCGCGCGTCCAGCAGGCGATTGCGGCGGCCGCGGCCGCGAGCCGCGGTTCGGCGGCGGCGTTCGAGGTGACGGCGTTGCCGAGCGGCGGCGCGGCGCTCGACGCGCTCTCCGGAGCCCCGCCCGACGTGCTCGTCACCCGCGACGACCTGCTCGACCTGCCCGGGACGACGCTGGTGACCGGGCTGGCCGAGCGGGCGCCGGATCTGCTGGCGGTGGTCTACGGGGCGGCCGAGGGTGGGGGAGCGCAGGCGACGATCTACGAGGAGGGGCACGCCGTGCGCACCGTGCGGCCGCTCGCCGACCCGGCGCCGCTGGTGCGCGAGGTGTGCACGCTGGTGGAGCGCGCCGCGGCGGCGGTGGCCCGTCGCCGGCTGATGGACCTGTTCCGGCTCGAGCATTCGGACCTGCTGCGCCGTTACGCCCTGCTGCGCGGCCGGCTCGACGAGGAGGCGCGGGTCCGGGGGGGCGGCGGCTGAGGTCCCCGCGCCCCGGCCGGTTGCAGGCCGGGGGCGCGCGTGGCATCATCCGGCCGACCGCCGGGGAGGGAGGCGACCGATGCCCGACCGTCAGGAGATTCTCAAGGGCGCCGATCCGACGTTGGCGCAGGCGGGGCGCGTGGCGCTGGAGGTCTGCCTGGCCGCCCGGCCGCAGGACGTGGTGACCTTCGTCGCCGACGAGGGCTGCCTGCCCGTGATCGCCTCGATGCTGCAGGCCGCCGAGACGATGGGGCTCAAGAACCAGGCCTTCCTGCTCGAACGATGGGGCAAGCGGCCGCTCGGCCGGTTTCCCAGCGAGGTGGTCGCCGCGTTCGAGAAATCGCAGATCACCGCGCTCGCCGTGGCCCCGTTGGCGGGCGAGCTCAAGGCGCGGCTCCAGCTCTTGGAGCTCGTTCCGAAGCTCCAGTTGCGCCACGCCCACCTGATCCGCGTCGGGGCCGAGGCGTTCCGCGTGGGGATGCGGGCCGACTACCGGGCGGTCGATGCGCTCCAGGACCGGCTGCTCGCCGTCCTGCCCACCGCGGCGCGCGTGCACGTCACCTCGCCCGGCGGCACGTCGCTCGACGTGACCTTCGACCCCAACCACCGCTGGGTCAAGTCCAACGGCCTGATCCGTCCGGGGAAGTGGCAGAACCTGCCGTCGGGTCAGGTCTACACCTGCCCCGCGACGGTCGACGGCGTGTACGTGGTGGACAAGACGATCGGCGACTGGTTCGCCTCGAAGTACCCCGACCTGTCCGCCTTCCCGGTGACGCTCGAGTTCGCGGGGGGGCGCCTGCGCGACGTGCGCTCGGACAACGCGACGCTGGCGCGCGAGTTGTTCCTGTTCGTGCGGAGCAACGAGAACGGCGACCGGGTGGGCGAGTTCGGCGTCGGCACCAACCCGTGGCTGCACTTCATCAGCGGCGAGCATACGTTCGACGAGAACGTGCCCGGCGTGCACCTGGCCCTGGGCGACCCGTTCGGCGCGGAGACGGGGGCGACCTGGACGTCCAAGACGCGCGTGTCGGTGATCGGCACCCGGATGTCGATCGAGGCGGACGGCCGGTTGCTGATGGACCAGGGGGTCTACGTGCCCGAGATCCTGGGCGACGTGCGCGTCTCGTCGGGGGAGCCCGCGGCCGGCGGGTGAATACCGCTTCCCGGGAGGGGGTCGAAACGGCCGTTCGGATCCGTCGCATCGGGCGACGGTCGCGGAGGTGGGCATGTTGACTGGGAAATTCCGCATCCTCCAGATCCTCGTGGCCTGCGGCGTCCTGGGGTACGCATTTCCGGCGGCGGCCGACGGGGCGGAGGCGGAGGCGAGGGTTCGCGAGGCGAACGACCGACTGCGCGAGTTGCTGCGCGACGCGCCCGACTCCGCCGAGATCGGTCAGCTCGTCGACAGCCTGCTCGACTACGAGGGGCTGGCGCAGCGGGCCCTGGTCAACCACTGGGGCCGGTTGACGCAGGCGCAGAAGGACGAGTTCCTCTCGCTGTTCAAGGCGCTCGTCGCTCAAAGCTACCGCGACAACCTCAAGGAGACCCTCGACAACATCGCCATCGATTTCCTCGGCTGGGAGCAGACCTCGGCCGGCTCGGTCGTGGTCAAGACCAGGGTGCGCAAGCTCCAGACCCGGCGCAACCGCCGGGCCGAAATCGACATCCACTACGAGATGCATCTGGTGTCCGGCAACTGGAGGATGATCGACGTCACCACCAACGGCGTCAGCCTCGTCCAGTCCTACCGCGACCAGTTCAACAACATCATCGGCCAGGCGCAGACGTTCGAGGCCGGCTGGAGCGACCTGATCGGCCGGATGCGCCGCAAGCTGGAGAGCGAGTAGCGGCGCGCCCGCACCCCTTCTCGTCGCGAGCGGGGCGAGTTCGAGGGTGCGGGGGCGCGGCGTCGAGATCCGAGGCGTAGCTTCGCCGACCATCCGGCGGGGCCGTTCTCGGGGAAGCCTCGGCCGGCGTTCGCGCGGCGCGGTGCCGGTTCGTCGTCAGGGGGCGCCGAGTTGGCGGGCCAGTTCCGCGGCCGCCGGGTGGCCGGGGAAGCGCTGCTGGATGAACTCGAGTTGCCGGGCGGCCTCGGCGGTCTTCCCGGCGAGGAACAGGATGCGCGCCAGTTCGAGCCGGGTTTCGGGGTGTCCCGGGACGAGGGCGACGGCCTGGAACTGGAGGGTTTCGGCGCGGGCGAGGTCGCCCGCGGCGCGGGCCAGTCGGGCCTGTCCTTCGAGTCCGTCCGGGGCCTGCGGGTCGACCGTCGCCGCCTGCCGGTAGTACTGCTCCGCGGCGGCCGCATCGCCGCGCGCCTCGGCGACGCGGCCGAGTCCGGCGCGCGCCTCGGCGAAGGACGGGTCGGCCTCGACCGCTTCCTGGAAGCGGGCGGCGGCCTGGTCGAGGTCGCCTGCGGCGAGGTCGATCCG
>JAAZOP010000156.1 GCA_012797735.1 Myxococcales bacterium | reverse complement strand
TCGAGGCGCTGGGCGCGGCGTTCGGACCGCCGCACGTCGAACGCCAGGACGACGCGGCGCCGCCGGGCGAACGGGTCGGGCAGGGCGAGCGGCGGGGCGGCGGGAGGGCGGTTCCGGGACCGTTCGGACGAGGGTATCTCTTCCTCCGGCTCGGTCCGGACGGCCGGTTCCGGCGTCGCGTCTTCCGCGGCCGCGCGTGCGCGCGCGTACTCGCGGCGCAGCGTCCGGCGGGGCACGCCGAAATCGATGTCGTCCCAGGGCAGCGCGGCGCCCGCGGGCAGCTCGGCGGCCAGGCGGCGCAGGTCGAGACCGTCTTCGGCCAGCATCCGTTCCAGGAGCGCCGCATCGGCGTCCCGCACGCCGGTGTCGAAGGCGACGTGGTGTTCCAGGGAGGCGCGGACGAGGGTCGGGGTGGCGGCGCGGCCGGCGCGCGTGAGCAGCGCCAGGGCGCGGACTTCGGCGGGACCGGCCGACAGGCGCGGCTCGGCCCCCGCGGTCCGCGCCGTCTCGGCCAGGGCGCGGCAGGCCTCGTCGAGCGGCCGGAGGGGGGCGAAGCCGAGCGGGGTGCCGGGGGCGGGGAACAGCGGCATCAGGCTGGCCAGCAGCCGCAGTCGCGGGGCCGCGGCGCGGATCGCCGCGAGCAGCCGCCCCAACTCGTCGAGGTCGTCTTCGCGTTCGAGGCCGGTGGCGATGAAGAACAGCTTGAGCTGGCGCAGTCCTTCGCGCGCCATCGGGCCGATGCGTTCCGGAAGGGTCCACGGGTCGAAGTTCTTGCCGAGGTACGCGCGGAGGCGGGCGCTGGCCCCCTCCACGCCGACGGTCAGTTCGCGCTTGCCGAGGCGCGGGAGGAGGGCGGGAAGCATCGGCGAGCGGACGAGCGAGACGCCGGAGAGGCTCTTGGCGGAGAGGCGGGGATAGATCTCGAGCAGGCGGGCGAGGAGCGGAAGCAGATCGTGCCGGCAGCCGAGGTCCGAGGAGAGGAGGTTGAGGTCGTCGGCGGCGAGGGAGGCCTTGAGTCGGGCGGCGAGTTCGAGGACGAGGTCCGGAGGGGTTTCGCGGTAGGGGCCGGAGCACCAGCCGTCGCGGCAGAAGCGGCAGCGGCGGGGGCAGGCGAAGGCGACCGGCAGGGTTTCCTCGCCCGGTTCGTCGGACCAGGGGATGAACGCGCCGTCGTAGCCGCGCCAGAGTTCCGGCGGGTCGGAGCGGCGGGGCACGGGGAACGGCGCGCCGTCCGCCCGCGGGCGGACCTCGACGAGACGTCCGCGACGGTGGACGTGTTCGACGAGCGACGGGACGTAGAGGCCGGGAACGCGGCGGGCGAGGGTCCGGAGCAGGTCGGCGTGGGGCAGGGCGCGCGCGGCGGGATCGCGCAACGCCCGGAGCAGGTCGGAGAGGGCGCCGAGGCCGTCGCCGACGACGACGGCATCGACCAGTCCTTCGTCGGCGTCGTCGCCGGAGCCGACGGCGCCGTGCAGGAAGGAAGCGACGGCGGCGGAGTGCCCGCCGAGGACGACCAGCGGGCCGCGGGGGCCGGCGGCGCGGGCGTTTCGTCCGAGCGGGATGCCGGAGGCGCGCAGGAGGCGGGGAAGGTTGAGGGCCTCCTGGGGGACGGTGAGGGTGATGCCGAGGAGGTCGAAGCGGTGCGCCGGTTCGCCGCAGCCGGCGGCGACCCAGCCGGCGGGCGGACCGCCGTCGCGGCGCGGCCGGCCGTCGTCGGGCGGGCGGTAGGCGACGTCGGCGTGGACGCCGGGAACGCCG
>JAAZOP010000155.1 GCA_012797735.1 Myxococcales bacterium | reverse complement strand
GTTCGTGGTGCGCAGCGTGTCGCAGGTCGAGACGTGGCCGGCCAGGCAGTGGCGGCAGGTGTTGCAGGGCACGTGGTGCGCCGCGACGACCCGGTCGCCCGGACGCCAGCCTTGCACCCCCTCCCCGACGGCCTCCACCACCCCGGCCACCTCGTGCCCCAGCACGAGGGGCGCCTTGCGCACGCGGTACCACTCGACCACGTCGCTCCCGCAGATCCCGCTCGACTCGATCCGCAGCCGCAGCTCCCCCGGCCCCGGCTCCGGCACGGGCAGGTCGGCGATCCGGATGTCGCGGTTGTTGTGGTAGACCGCCGCGCGCATCGTGGCACCCCCGCCCGCGACGCCCGGCTCAGGCGTGCGCGGCGTTCTTCAGCTTCTCGAACAGGGCGAACGCCTGGCCGGCGCTCTTCTTCTCGTGCACGATCGCGCGCACCGCGCGGATCATCGCCACCGGCGCCTCGGACTGGAAGATGTTGCGACCCATGTCCACGCCGACCGCGCCGCCGCGGATCGCGTTGTAGGTCACCTTGATCGCCTCGTACTCCGCCAGCTTCTTCCCGCCCGCGATCACGATCGGCACCGGACAGCCGGCGACGACCTTCTCGAACTCGTCGCAGTAGTACGTCTTGACCACGCTCGCCCCGAGTTCCGCCGCGATGCGGCAGGCCAACCCCAGGTACCGGGCGTCGCGCACCATCTCGCGGCCGACGGCCGTCACCGCCAGCACCGGCATCCCCCAGCGCATCCCCTCGTCCACCAGCTTGCCCAGGTTGAGCAGCGACTCGCGCTCCCCCTCCGCCCCGACGAAGATCGAATGGGCGACGGCCACCGCATTGAGCCGCAACGCCTCCTCCATGCACGTCGCCACCCCCTCGTGGCTCAACTCCCGCAGGATCGAAGTGCCCCCCGAAACCCGGAGCACCACCGGCGTCGCGCTGCTCGGCTCGACGCAAGAGCGCAACACCCCGCGGGTCAGCATGATCGTGTCCGCGTACGGCAACAACGGCGGCAGCATCGTCCGCGGCTGCTCCAGACCCGTCGTCGGTCCCTGGAAGTAGCCGTGGTCGACCGCCAGCATCACCGTGCGGCCCGTCTCCGGTCGGATGATCAGATTCAGCCGATTGGCGAGTCCCCAGTCCATCCGCTCCTCCCTCGGGCGGCCGCCCCCTCCGCGCACCGACCCTGCCTATACCATCGCCCGGCGGGGACTGACAACGCCCGCGGCACGCTCCGCGCCGGCCACCGCGACCGGTCGCGACCGGCCACACCCCCTTGACGCCCCGGCCGGAAGATGCGCAGGAAGGGACGATGGAACCGGCGCGCCGGGGCGACGAGTGGGATCTGCCTCCCGCGGTGGTCGCCGACCCGCCGGCGCGCCGCTGCGAGTGGTGCGGGCGGCCGGTCGACCCGGCCGCCGGGGACCGCGACCTCGCGGCGGACGCGGGCCGCCGGATCCACCGGTACCTCCCGCGTCGCTACCACGCCTGCGACGAGACCTGCCGCGCCGGCGCCGTGCGGTTCGTGCGCCTCCACCTGACGCTCGGACCCCTCCTGTGGTCCCTCACCGTCGCCTCGTTCCTCGCCGCCCTCGCCTGCCTGTCGGCGATCCTCCCGCCTCCGCTGCGCTGGCTGCCGCTGTCGCGCGACGACCTCGTCGTCGCCCTCGGCATCCTGGGACTGCTCGGCACCGCCACCGGAACCCTCGTCGCCGCCCTCCCCTACACCTTCATCGCCCGGCGGCCCGAAGGAGACCCGCCGGTCGTGCCGCTGCGGCGCACCCGGACGTTGAACCGGCTCCTCGGCCTGGTGATGGCCCTGTTCTCCGCCGTCGTCGGTCTGCGCGCGGTGTTCTGGCTGTGAGGCGCAACGGTTGCGGGCCGCGCGGAAGACCCTGACACGCGTGTCCGGGTCGTGCCGCCGAGCGGCGACCGGACCCCCTCCTCCTCGGCGCCCGGCCGGCGGACCGCGCCCGCCGAATCGGCCCGGTTTCGCGCCGATCGGCCGGTGGTCACGACGACAGGTTCCGGCGCCAAGCCCGTGGCATCCGCCTTGCTCCTACCGGTATCCGACGGCGCGACGGTGGGGGGCGCCGGGAGGTGAACGATGGCACGACACGTCAAACACGAGAACGGCAAGCTCCCGCACGGCAAGGTCCAGTGCTTCATCTCCAAGCAGATCGTCGATGAGGCGGAGACGGTCGAGCTGGTGTTCAACGGGGTCCGGGTGCGCGTGCACCGCCGCTACGTGCCGTACCCGGGCGACCCGGCGCCGATCCCGTAGGCCGCCCTACCGCCGCAACAGCGCGAACGCCTCGCGCAACCCCTCGTGCAACGCCTTCACGTCCTCCGCCTTCCAGGTCTTGGGGTCCCCGCGCACGAAGGTCGTGCGGTCGACGCGGTTGTCGAAGCGCGCCATCGGCAGGTAGTACGTCTTGCCGTGCGCTTCGATCCGCACGGTGTTCGGCCGGTCCGACTGCTCGATCAGCCACCCGATGTCGTCGCACCCGTAGTCGCCCCGCATCACCGCCTCGGGCACTCCGTGATGCAGGATCGAACCCGGGTCGTTCGGGTCGGTGCGGGCCAGGTTCTTGCGCCGCGACTCCTCCGGCGTGACCCAGATGTAGAGAATCGAGGCCTTCTCGAGGATCTTCGGGGAGAGGAGCGAGACCGAGTACCGGTAGCCGAAGGGGGCCGGCAACGGCATCGCGGAACCCTCGGGACCGCCCCGCGCGAATTCGATCACGATCGTCTTCCCCTCCAGCGACGCCGGACGGGCGGCGGCCAGCCCGTCGAACAGCTCGCGCGCCTCCTTGTCGAGCTTCTCGGCCAGCGCGGCGCGGGTCTTGCCGTCCAGCTTCGAGAGCCGGGGCGGGATCCCGACCTTCATCGCCGCCTGCTCGAGCCGCAGCAGGATCGTCTCGCCCGCGCTCTTCCTCCGCGGCGGGGGGGCCGCGTCGAGCGCCTCGCGGTCCTCGTTGATCAGCTCGATCAACGTCCCCCAGTCGCGCCCCTCGCGGAACCCCCGGTCCGGCGCCTGGAAGAAGAGCCGCTCCTTCCCGAGCGCGGCCAGTTCGTCGTCGACCCGCCGCATCAGGTGCACGTACGGAAAGTCGTCGAGCTGCACCGTCTCGCCGAGCCCGAAGTCGTCCCGGCACTTCGCCGGCGGCAGCGACGCCAGGTACTTCCGCACCTCGGACTTCCCCGAGGCGGGCAACGCCAGCAACAGGACCGTGTCGAGCACCTTCGTCATCGGACACCTCCCGAAGAATCGGCCGGAAGCATCATGCCCAAGGGACGGCTGGGGGGCAAGCGACAACGGGCCACGATGCGACGGCGACCCATGGGATGACGCCGCCGGCTCCCGGCGTCTCGCCGCCGGCGGCACCGCTCCCATCGGGGCGCCGGCGATGCCCGGCGGCGGGCGGCGAACCGGTCCTCCGGAGAGCCCCGTCCGCCCCGGCCGCCGCGGGAGCCACGGCGGCCAGGAGCGAGAGCGGGGGGGTGTCCGCGAACGGTGGGGGCCCGTCGCCGCGCGCGACGAGCCGTTCGACCTGCTACGGGGCGTACACGAGGACGTTGTCGAAGTAGAAGCCCGCGTAGTTGTACGAAGAATCGGAATCGAACGCCCAGCGGAGGTAGACGGTGCTCATGCCGGCTCCGGTGTAGGCCGTCAGGTCGGCCGTGACCGGCGTCCAGGTCAGGAAGTCCGAACCCCACTGCGTGGGCGCGGCGGTGGGATGGGTGTACGCCGGAGAGACCGGCGTGAGGGGCACGAACGTCGTGCCGTTCGTCGACACCTCGACGCGCGCGAAGTCCCAGTTTGCCTCGGTGTCGAGCCACATGTCGAAGCTCAAGACGGCGGCCGTGGCCGCGCTCAGGTCGATGGGACCGGCCTGGACGTAGTTGTTGGCGAACGACGAGTTGTTGGCGTAGTTGCCGGTGAGGTTGGTGCCGAAGCAGCCGGTTCCGCCGGCACATGCCGCCGGACCGCTGGCATAGGACGGGGTGCCCCACTGCCAGTCGCAGGGAGTGCCGCCGCCGCAGATCGTCCAGCCCGGATTGGTTTCCAGGTCCGCCGAGAAGTAGACGGCCCCGATGCACGGCGAGTTCGCCGCGCCCGGGGTACCGCGATCGCCGGCGCCGAAGGCCGCGGTGGCCAGGCACCAGTTCGCCGGATCGTTGTTGTCGGCGCCGTACCGCAGCGGGTTGAGCTGGATCGATGCGCCCGTCGCGGCCGGCCACGGCGGTGTACCGGCCTCGTTCCAGGTCACGCGGTCGATCTCGACGGTGCCCGCGGTGATGATGATCTCGTCGTCGGTGTTGGCGAGGTTGAAGCCGCTCGGGTAGACGTAGTCGACGGTCACGCCGCCGTTGGTCGCCGGGTTGCCGTTGCGGCCGAACACCAGATACTGGCCGGGCCCGATCAACAACCGGCCGGTGACGGTGAAGCGGTCGGGCGGGGTATTGAGGTCGCTGAAGACGACCCCTTCGAGGTTCAGGAGCCTCGAGGTCGGGTTGTAGATCTCGAACCACTCGCCGTCGGGGTCGGCCACCGCGTTGGGGTCGTACAGGATCTCGGTCACGATCACGTCCCCCGCCGCCGCAACGGGCGCGACGTAGAAGTTGGTTTCCGCGGGGTACGGCGTGCGGCCCACGCCGGAGGCGATGCCGACGTACGGGGTGTCGCCGGACTCGAAGCCCGCCGCCGGGGCCGCCACGTACACGAACTGGATCCGACCGTCGGAATGCAGGACGACCTGGAACTGGTTGAGCGCGGTTTCGCCGTAGAATGGGACGTCGTGGAAGGTCACCGCGACCTGGTCCGCGAACTCATCGACCGTCACGGCCGCGCCCGATGTCCTCGGGTTCAGATCCGCGGCCAGCGCCGCGATAATCGGCTGGGCGAAGAACTCGGCCGGCGTATCCACGATCGTGTCGATCCCAGAACCGAGCGTCAGGTAGCCGTTCGAACCGACGTACACGCCGTGGTAGGTCGTGCCGAAGAAGGGGAAGCCGGCGGCCATCGTCGAGAACGCGTGGGCGACGTTCGAGTCGTCCGCCAGCGTCAGCGTCGCGGTCGTCGTTCCGCTGCCCGGAGCGACGAGATACCCGCCGGTGCCGTCGGCCACCGTCCAAGTGTAACCCATCGGGTCGGTCGCCGACGGAGTGAACGTCAACACCCGCCCCTCGAGGTCGAACGGATCGCTCGGGTGCAAGAACGCCTCGTACACCGCCCGGTACGGCGAGCAGGCCGGCACGGCGCCGCAGTCGCTGTCGTCGCAGTCGGTGCTGCCGTCCGCGTCGTTGTCCGCGCCGTCGGCGCAGTTCGTCTCGGCCGCGCAATCGGTCGCGTCCCCGAAGCAGTCGTCGTCGTCGCAGTCGATGTCGCCATCGAGGTCGTCGTCGGTTCCGTTGCCGCAGTCCTCGGCCCCGACCACATCGATCCGAATGTCATAGGCCCGATCCATCGGGGCCACGAACCACGCCTCGACGATCAGATACACCGTCTCATCGGTCGTGGCGGTGTAGTCGTACCCCGTCGTCTCGCCGGAGTCCTCGGCGAAGACGCAGGCCTCCGTGTCGCCGCAGGTGTTCTGCAGCGAGAGGACAGCGTCGAGCGATCCGAGTTCGCGCAGACGCACGGTCTCCCCGGCCAGCAGATCGATCGAGAACACCGCTTCGACCGAGCCCGTCCGGGTCACGCAATCCGTTCCGCCCAACGTCTGGTCGTTGGTGAAGTCGGCCGTGAAGTCGGTCCCGGCCACCGCATAGTGGCCGGAACGGACCACGATCGGAGAGGCACAGCTCCCCGCGCCGCGGTCGACGCAGACCGCCGGCTCCGTGCCGTCGTCGCACTCCTGGCTCGTCGCGGCGCAGTCGGTCCCGGCCGCCCAGTCCAGGCAGCCGTGCGCGTCGGCGGTGCAGGTTTCGATCACCGTGCCGTTGCACTGCGTCTCCCCCGCCGTCGTGCAGACGTCCGTGCAGGTCAGGCACGTCGCCGTGCCGCCCACCAGGTCGCAGTAGTCCGCCGTCGTCGCACAGTCGGTCCCTGCGACCCACTGCAGGCATCCGCCGCCGACGTCGGTGCAAGTATCGATGACCGTGCCGGTGCACTGCGTGTCCCCCGCCGTCGTGCAGTCCGACACGCACGGCTCGACGCAAACCGGTGTTCCGCCCGTGTCGTCGCAGACCTGGCTCATCGCCGCGCAGTCCGCCGTCTCCTGCCACAGCAGGCAGCCGTCCACGTCCGTGCAGGTCTCGATGGCGTCACCAGCGGTGTTGCACTGCGTGTCCCCCGCCGTCGTGCAGGTCGGCGTGCAGGTCTCGGTGCAGACCGCCGGCTCCGCCGTGTCGTCGCAGATCCGGCTCGTGTCGGCGCAGTCGGTCCCGTCCTGCCACAACAGGCAGCCGCCCACGTCCGTGCAGGTCTGGATCACCGTCCCCGAACACTGCGTCGCACCCTCGTCGCTGCACGTCGGTGTGCAGCCCGCCACGCAGACCGCCGGCTCCGCCGTGTCGTCGCAGATCTCGCTCGAGTCCGCGCAGTCCTCGCCGTCCTGCCACTGCAGGCATCCCCCGCCCACGTCCGCGCAGGTCTGGATCACCGTGCCGTCGCACTGCGTCTCCCCCGCCGTCGTGCAATCGGGGGTGCAGGTCGAGGAGCACTCCGCCGTCGTGCCGGTCTCCACGCACGACTCGTCCGTGGCCGCGCAGTCGTCGCCCCGGGCCCAGACCAGGCACCCGTCCGCGTCCGCCTCGCAGGCCCAGACCACCGAGCCGCGGCACTCCGACTCGCCCGCCGTGCAATCGTCGGCACACTCGCACACCGGCGTGTCGCCCGTCGCCACGCACGTCTGGTTCGTGCCGCAGGTCGTCGTCGAGGTCCAGACCAGGCAGCCGTTCGCGTCGGCCGCGCAACTCTGCACCCTCGTTCCGTCCGTGCTGCACTGGAGATCGCCCGCCGTCTCGCAGAGGTCGGTTTCCGCAACCCCCTGACACGGGTCGCCGCTGTCGTCGTCTCCGCAGCCCACGACCGCCAGGGCGGTCCCAAAACAAGCCAACACCAGGATCTTCTTCACGATTCGCCTCCTTCGTCTCCGGAAACCCCCCGGAGCGAACTTCTGGGTAGCACGGTCCGGACGGACTGGCAACCCCCGGTGGTCACGTTTTCGCCCGCCGCCGCCGACCCGGGGCACCCACCCTCCGGCCGACCCGCTCGATCCCGGCGGCCGGAACACCGCCGTTCCTCGCCGTGGAGGCGCCCGCGGCCTCCTCGAAAGAACCGCTCAGCCGGAAGCTCCCTCGGCCTCGAGCAACCGCGCGTGGATCCGCGGCGCGCGCCGCTCGACACCCGCCTCGACGACCCGCGCCACACGCAGCAGCACCCGCTCGCACCAGGGATGTCCGACGACCTGGAGACCGACCGGCAGGCCGCCGGGATCGTAGCCGGCCGGAATCGAAACCGCGGGCAGCCCCGTGAGATTGGCCAGCGGCGCGAACCGCATGATCCGCTCGGTCGTCTCGAGGTCGGACTCGCCCGAGCGCAACGCGTCGGCGCGCAGCGGCGGCGCGGTGCAGCCGGTGGCGGGGGTGACCAGACCGTCGACCCCGTCGAGCAGCGCCGCCACCGCCGCGCAGATCCGGGCCCGGTGGCGCTGCGCGTGGATGTAGTCGTACGCCGTGAGCCGCCGGGCCAGGGCGAGGTTGAGCCGCGTGTCGGCCGCGTACTCCCGGCGGTGCTTGCGGTGGTGCGCGAGGTGCGCCGCCGCCATTTCGGAGACGATCGTCACCAGGTGCACCGGTCGGACCAGGTCCAGGTCCATCCCCTGCGGCTCGCGCTCCACGACGACCGCCCCGGCGGCGCGCAGCCGGTCCAGCGCCTCGCGGCATACCCCGACGACCGCCTCGTCGGCGTGCTCGAACCATCCCGGCACGACCGCCAGCCGCAGCCCCGCCAGCCCTTCCTCCGCCGCCCCCGCGAGCGACGGGGCGGGGTGCCCGAGGGAATTCGGGTCCTCGGGGTCGGGACCGGCGAGGACGGCGAACCCGAGTGCCGCGTCGGCGACGGTGGCCCCGAGCGGTCCGAGGTGGGCGACGCTCCAGCACAGCGGCGCCGCCCCGCGCTCGCTGACCCGCCCGTAGGTCGGCTTGAGGCCGACGACGCCGCACAGGGCGGCGGGGATCCGGATCGAACCACCGCCGTCGGCGCCCAGCGCGAGCGGACAGAGACCGGCCGCCACCGCCGCCGCCGGGCCGCTCGACGAGCCGCCGGGGACGCGCGCGGGGTCGTACGGATTCCGCGCGGGCCCGTGATGGGGGTTGAGACCGGTCACGCCGAGCCCGATCTCGTGCATGTTGGCCTTGCCCACGAGCAGCGCGCCGGCGGCGCGCAGCCGCTCCACGGCGGCGGCGTCGCGCGCGGCCGGGGCGCCGCCCAGGAACCGCGTGCCGACCGTCGTCGGGTACCCGCGCTGGTCCACCTCGTCCTTGACCGCCACCGGCACGCCGTCGAGCCGCGACCGCGGCCGCCCGGCCCGCCACCGCGCGGTCGCCTCGCGGGCCGCATCCCGCAAGTCGGCGGGAGACTGCGCGAGGATCGCGCGCAGCGGCGGCGACGACGCATCCAGCCGCCGCGTCGCCTCCAGCACCCGCTCCGCGACCTCCTCCGGCGTGCAACGGCCGTCCCGGTACGCCGCGGCGAAGTCCGCCGCCGTCTCGAACCGGAACCCGGGACCACGCACCGCCGCCAGCCGTTCCAGCGTCGCCTCCGTCTCGGCCGCGCCCGCCTCTTCGCCCGCCGCCCCACCGGCCGGCGGCATCCCAGGCGGGTGCACCGGATGCGCCTCCTCGACCGGCGCCTTCCGCAGTTCGAACACCCCCGCCGACCGCAGCAGCGTCCCCGCCAGCAGCCCGCCCGTCCACCGGCCCTCGGCCAGCCGCGCCGCGACCCGCAACCGAATGCCCGCCACCCGCGGCGCCTTCACCTTCCTCGGTCGATACGCCATCCGCACCTCCACGGCCGCCGGAGTCTAGCCGCCCGGGACGCACGGCAGGAAGAGACTCGACGCCACTCGACGCGCATCGCTCGTGGACAAGTGCTATAACGTGCGTCGGGCGCGCCGGAGGCGATGCGCCCGGAGAGGAGGACGACGATGCGACGGAACTGGATCTGGCTGCCGGCGATCGCCGGCTTGGCCGTCACGCCCGGCTGCCGGGGCGACGACGACGACACGGACGTCCCGGCGGACGTCTCGACCGAGGATGCCGAGGGCGGAGCGGACGCGGACGCCGATGCCGACGCCGACGCCGACGCCGATGCCGACGTCGAACCCGACGTGCCCGCCGACGTCCCGGCCGACACGCCCGCCGACGTCCCGACCGACACGCCCGCCGATGTCCCGACCGACACGCCCGCCGACGTTCCGGCCGACACGCCGGACGTCCCGCCGGCCTGCACGACGATCGCGGCGCTCCGCGCCCTGCCGGACGGCCCGGTGGACGAGACCTTGTGCGAGGCGCTCGTGACCTACGTCTACCCGAACGGCTTCTTCCTCCAGGCGGGAGCGACGGGCCCGGCGATCGGCTTCTACGAGGGAACGTCCTGGACGCCGGACGTGGCCGTCGGCGATGCGCTGACCGTGCGGGTGACCGAGCTCGGCTCGTTCCACGGGACGAAGCAGGTCGCCGCCCACGACGCGGTGGCGATCGCTTCGCACGGCAACCCGGTGGACGGGCTGATCCAGGACCTGAGCGCCGGAGTGCTGCCGTCCGAGGACCTGGAGTCGGAGCTGGTGCGGGTGAACGACGCGACGGTGACCGCCGTCGCGGGCCGCGACGTGACGATCTCGTACGTCACCGCGACCGGGGTGGCGCTGCGCGTGCAGGACTCGGCCGCGCTCTGCGCCGGCGCGGTGCTGGACCTCCTGGCGCCCGTCACCGAATGGGACGGGACGCATCGGATCCAGTCGTACCGGGCGGAGGACATGACCGGAATCGACACGTCGGGCTGCGGGGGCGGCGGGCGCGCGCCGGTGCCCGGGGACCTGGTCCTCAACGAGTTCCTGGCGGACCCCCCGCCCGCGACCGACGTCAACTGCGACGGCACGGCCAACACGAGCCAGGACGAATTCGTCGAGCTGGTCAACGTCAGCGCCGACACCCTCTCGCTGGCGGGCGTCACCGTCGCCGACGCGACCGCCGTGCGGCACACCTTCGCCGCCGACGTGTCGCTCGCGCCCGGCGCCGCGGTGCTCGTCTTCGGCGGCGGAACGCCGTCGTGCACCTCCTGGGGCGCCGTCCAGGCCTTCGCCGCCTCGGGCGGACAACTCGGTCTGAACAACAACGGCGACACGATCACGGTGGCGCTCGGCACGACGACCCTGCAGACCTACGCCTTCGGCACCGAGGGCGGCAACGACCAGTCCCTCACGCTCAACCCCGACCTCGACGACACCGACGCGACGCCGGCCGGGGTGGCGGGCTTCGAACCGCACACGACGGCCGACACGGCGGACCACTCGCCGTTCTCGCCCGGGACCCGCATCGACGGCACGGCCTTCTAGCCGCGCTCGCGCCCCCGGCCTACTCCTGGACCACCACGCGGTTGCGCCCGGTCGAACGGGCGATGAACAGGCAGGCATCGACGCGCGCGAGCAGCTTGTCGACATCGCGCTGGACGTCGCGGCCGAGCATCCCGCTGGCGCCGCCGACGCTCGCCGTCACCGGACACTCGCCGGCCGTCCCCTCCTCGACGGCCAGCCGGAGCTTCTCGCCGACCGCCGCCACGGCCCCCGCCACGACCGGAGAAAGGAAGACGATGAACTGGTCGCCGCCGTGGCGGCCCAGCACGTCGGACTGGCGCATGTTGCCCTGCAGGATCCGCGCGACCGCCCGCAACACCTCGTCCCCCCGCTCGTGGCCGTGCTCGTCGTTCACGCGCTTGAAATCGTCGAGGTCCAGCATCAGGAAGCCGACGGTCTGTCCCGAGCGCTGGGCGAGGTGACAGAGGGGGAAGATCGCGTCGAGGAACCCGCGGCGGTTGCGGACGCCCGTCAGCGCGTCCCGGTGACTCTGCAGCAGGAGCTGCTGGTTCTGGCGCTGGAGCGCCACCAGCATCTCGCACGCCAGGTCCAGCTCGGGCCCCGCCCCGCACCGCCGCACCGCCGCCACCAGCCGCCCCAGCGCCTGCTCCGAACCCGATTTCGGCTCCGCCTCGCCGCTCAACCGCCGCGCCCACTGGAGCAGGTACTCGAGCGTCGGTTGGAGAAGCTGGAACTGCACCCGCAGGCCCAGCACGAACGGCCAGGCCGCATTCCCCGGCGCATCCAGGCCGGAACGCAACGCCGCAATCCGGGTCAGGACCGACCGCAGCTCCGCCTCGACCTCCTCCTCGTTCGGGAACAACGAAGGCACCTGCCCCCGTTCGGCCGACCGCAGCAGCATCTGCCAGTGCTCGCGATGCCGCCCCTCCTCCATCGCCAGCTCGCGCCACATCGACGCCAGGTCCGGATCCGCCGCCCGCTGGGCGAGCCCCTCGTAGACCTCCTTGGCCTGCTCCTCGACCGCCTGGCACAGCCGCAGAATCGATTTCACGGCGTTCTCCGGAACCAACGGGGGCCCCCGTGACCCCCGGCCGGCGGACCGCGGCCGGCGCCTCGACCCCCCGCGCTCACCCGCCCGTCCGCCGGACAACCTCCTTCTTCCGCCGTCGGGCCCCGGTTGTCAAGCGCCGGCACAACAGGCGGAACCACAGGCGGAACCGGTCGCGACGTCGGACCGCGAGTCCGACGCGGCGAGATGGCGAACTGTTCCCCCGCATTTCGGTGTAAGCTCGGTGTCACTCGGGCGAAGAAGGCAGTTGCAGATGTCAACGCAGGGGCCCGATCGTGCGAAGAAGCACTCCCAGGACAAGGTCCTGCGGGCCTTCCTCGACCAGATGAGGGCGCCGGCCGGGGCCGGCGCACGGCCGACGTCCGCGCCGCCGGAGGCCCCCGTCCCGCGGAGGCCGGCGGAAACCGGACGGCGGCCGGGGGCCGAGATGGGGATGGCGGACACCCAGATCCGTCCGAGCACCCCCCCCGGCACGATTCCGACACCCCCGTCCGTCGGGCGCGCCTCCCCGAAAGGCCCCGCGGTGATCCTCACGCCCGCCCCCGAGCCCGTGACGGCGACGGCGATGAACACCGACCTCACCGGTGCGTTGCTCGCCGACAAGTACCGCCTCGTCCGATTGCTCGGCCGCGGCGGCGTGGGCGAGGTCTACGAGGCGGTCCACGAGGTGATCGGCCTGCGGGTGGCCGTGAAGCTGATCCGGTTCGAGTACGCGGGCAACCCCGAGCTGGCGGCGCGGTTCCTCCAGGAAGCCCGCGCCGCGGCGGCGGTCGGGCACCCGGGCATCGTCCAGGTCCACGACGTCGGCACCAGCCACGACGGCCGCACCTACCTGGTGATGGAGTTCCTCGAAGGCGAGGACCTCGAGCGGCGGATGCGCCGTCATCGCCGCATGCCGGTGGACGAGATCGCCGCGATCCTGGTCGATGTCCTCGAAGCCCTCGACGCCGCCCACGCCAAGGGAATCGTCCACCGCGACCTCAAGCCGGAGAACATCTTCCTCGCCGCGGGCCGCAAGGGCGAGAGGAACGTCAAGCTGCTCGACTTCGGTATCGCCCGACTCACGGCCAACGCCGACCAGTCGGTTCGCCTGACGCAACCCGGCGCGGTGATGGGCACGCCGTACTACATGTCGCCCGAGCAGGCGCGGGGCGACCAGAACGTGGATGCCGGGGTCGACATCTATGCCGCGGGCGTGATCCTGTTCGAGGCGCTGACCGGGCGGCTGCCGTTCGTCGGCACCTCGTTCCACCAGGTGCTCGTCCAGTCCCTCACCGCTCCCTTCCCGTCGGCCCGCGAGCTGCGGCCGGAACTGCCGGAGGCGCTGGAACAGGTGATCTTCAAGGCCACCGCGCGCGAGCGGGCGGAGCGCTATGCCAGGGCCGCCGACTTCGCGGCCGCGCTGGCCCCGTTCCGGTCGGCCCGGTCGACGGCCGGCGTGGTCGAAGGCGAGCTGCACGGGAACGGCGAACATCGCGCGTTGACCGCACAGACCCCGCCGCCGATCCCCGCCCACACCACGGAACCGCCGTCGCCGCCGCGGGTGACGACCGGGCAGCGGCCGCCGCAGCCGCGAACGTCCCCCGCACCCGCCGCATCGGTGCCGGCCCCGGAGACCCCGGGAAAACGCCGGGGCCGGGCTGCCGTCTGGATCACCCTCGGCGCCCTCGCGCTCGCCCTCGTCGCCGGCGTCCTGGTGCTCGCCCTGCGCCGGACCCCGGCACCTCCTGCACCCGCTTCGGTCGCGACCGACGGGGCGTTCGCCGGACCCGTGCGCATCCGCGTGGAGGGAATCCCGGCCGACGCCGAGGTTCTCTGCGACGGGCGTCCGGTGGGTCCCGAGTTCGAGCTGCGGGACGGGCCGGTGGAGCGGACGGTCGAGGTGCGCGCTCCCGACCGACCGCCCGTCCGGCGCGTGATCCGCGCGACCCAGGACTTGACGCTCGACCTCCGCGCGGAGTTCGCCCCCACGACGGATCCCCCCCCTCCCGCGCCCTGACCCGCCCGCGCCGCGGGCCGCGGAGGCGACCGCGGCTCAGTCCCCGGCCGCCGGAACGGGCGGCGCGGCAGGCGGTCCCGGCGCGTCGGGCGGTTCTTCGAGGGGCGGCGGCGCGCCCGTGTCGCGGACGATCTGGCCGTCGCGGATTTCGAGCCGCCGGGGCAGCTTCGAGGCGAGCCGTTCGTCGTGGGTCACGACGATCATCGTCGTGCCGTGCTGCCGGTTCAACGAGAAGAACAGCTCGTGGATGCCCGCCGCGGTCTGCGAATCGATGTTCCCCGTCGGCTCGTCGGCCAGCAGCAGTCGCGGCTCCATCACCAGCGCGCGCGCGATGGCCACCCGCTGCTGCTCGCCGCCCGACAGCTCGCTCGGGCGGTGCGTCATCCGCTCCCCCAGCCCCACCTCGCGCAGCAGCCGCTCGGCCCTCGACCGCGCCTCCTCACGCGGCCGGCGCGCGATGATCGCCGGCAGCATCACGTTCTCCAGCGCGTTGAACTCGGGCAGCAGGTGGTGGAACTGGAAGACGAAACCGATCGTCCGGTTGCGGAACACCGCCAGCGCCCGTCCGTCCATCCGGGACACGTCGCGGCCGTCGAACTCGACGCGGCCCGCGGTGGGGGCGTCGAGCGTGCCGACGATGTGCAGGAGGGTGGACTTGCCGGCGCCCGAGGCGCCGACGATCGCGGCCATCTCGCCGCGACGGACGACGAAATCGACCCCCCGCAGCACGTGGAGCTCCTTGCCGCCGTGCACGAACGCCTTGCGCAGATCGCACACCCGCAGCAGCGGCGCCTCCGCCGCCGGCTGCCCCGCGGCCTCCGCCGCGACCGTTCCCGTGCCCTCGGTCGTGCCTTCCGTCATTCGAACCTCAATCCGTCCGCCGGCCGCAGCCGCGACGCGATCCGCGACGGGTAGGTCGTGGACAGCGTCGCGACGGCCACCGCCGACACGCCCACGACCAGGAACTCCACCGCCGACATCGCCACCGGCATCCGACTGATGTAGAAGACCTCCTTGGGAACCGGAAATGGGATCACGTGGCGCACGAGCAGGCACAGCGCGACGGCCAGCACCGAGCCGGTGACCGCCCCGGCGACGCCGATCAGCACCCCCTGGAGCTGGAAGATCCGCCGCACCGCGGGGTCGGACGTCCCGAGCGCCTTGAGCACGGCGATCTGCTTGTGCTTCTCGAACACCATCAGGGTCAGCGTCGAGATGATCGAGAAGGAGGCGACGAGGATCGCGAGCGACAGCAGCACGAACATCATCACCTTCTCGAGCTTCAGCGCGGCGAACAGGTTCTTGTTGATCGATTGCCAGTCCTGGACCCGCAGGTCCGCGGGCAGGATGCGGCGCAACTCCGCGGCCACCGCCGTCGCCCGGTCCAGGTCCGGCACCCGCACCGCGATCTGCGAGGCCACGTCCGCCACCCCGAAGAACCGCTGCGCCTCCCCGATCGGGATGTAGACGTACTTCGAGTCGTACTCGTACATGCCGGACTGGAACACGCCGGCCACGAGGAACGGCCGGCTCTTGGGCATCGGCCCCGTCGGGCCGAGGTCGCCCATCGGCGCGACGAGCTGGATCTCGTCGCCGACCTGGAGGTTCATCGAATCCGCGAGCTGCGCGCCGACGAAGATTCCCCGCGTGCCGCGCTCGAGCGCCCGGCCGCTCTTGCCCCGCAGCGTGGACGGACCGACGCCGGCCGGAAACGCGTGGGGATCGGCCTCCCCCTCCGCTGATCCGGCGTCCGCCGCGGGGCCCGCCGCGGCGTCCGCGGCGCCGGGTTCCACGACCGCGTCGCCCGCCTGCGGCTGCCCCGTCCCCGCTCCCGTGCGTGACGGACCCGGCACGCGGAAGGCGCGCAACGGGTCGTCCAGATCCCCCACGCGCGCCCCGTCGGTCAGCGTCTGCTCGAGGTCGGTCGCGGAGCCGACCGACGACGGCTCGATGCCCCGCACGATCACCCCGGCCAGGTTCTGCGTCCGCGGGGACTGCACGAGCGCCTCGCCGAGCACCAGCGGCGTCGCCCCGAGCACGCCCGGCACCGCCCGCGCGCGCTCCAGCACCGCCGCATACCCCGGGATGCCCTCGCCCTGCGGCCGGTCGATCACCACGTGCGCGTTCGAACCGACGATCTTGTGCTTGAGATCCTCCTGGAAACCGCCCATCACCGACAGCACGGTGTCGAGCGTGCAGGAGGAGAAGGAGACGCCGAGGATCGACAGCAGTCCGATCACCGACAGGAAGCCGCTCTTCGGGCCGGCGAGCTGCCGCACGGAGACGAACAGGTTCGCCGACCATAGCGCCCCCGCCGCTTCGAACGCGCGCAGCAGCCCCTTCCACACCAGCAGGTTGAGCGCGATCGCCCCGACGACGAATCCGGCGATCACCAGCGGGGCCCACCAGGCGAGCTGCATCGCGTCAACCGTTCTCCCGCGCCGGGCGGCGCAGCGGGAAAAGGATCGCCTCGCGGATCGAATCGACCCCGCACAGCAGCATCACCAGCCGATCGACGCCCAGGCCGAAGCCGCCGGCCGGCGGCATGCCGTGCTCCAGCGCCAGGACGTACTCCTCGTCGTAGCCCATCGCCTCCTCGTCCCCCCGCCGGCGCGCCTCGACCTGCGCGCGGAACCGCTCCGCCTGCAGATCCGGGTCGTTCAGTTCGGAGAACGCGTTCGCCAGCTCCTGGCCCCCGACGAACAGCTCGAAACGATCGACCCACGCCGGGTCGTCGTCCCGCGGGCGCGCCAGCGGCGAAACCGCGCTCGGGTAGCCCACCACGAACGTCGGCTCGGGCCCCAGCGACGGCTCCACCAGCGTCTCGAACAGCCAGTAGATCCGGCGGCCGAGGTCGAGACCGGACCAGGCCTCCCGCGCCCCCGCGTGGTGCCGCTCGAGATACGACGCCATCGCCGCGTCGTCGGCGAACGCCGCGGCGGGGACGCCGCGGTCGGCCAGCGCCTCCGGCATCGCCAGCCGGCGGAACGGCCGCTCGAGGCGGAAGGCCCGCCGGGCGGCGAACTCGGGGAACGCCTCGTCGAGCCGCCGCGCCACGTGCTCCAGCAATTCCTCGGTCCGCTCCATCACCGTCCCGCACGTCGCGTACGCCTCGTAGAACTCGAGCATCGTGAACTCGGGGTTGTGCCGCGTCGACAGCCCCTCGTTGCGGAAGCAGCGTCCGATCTCGTAGACCCGCTCCAGGCCGCCGACCAGCAGGCGCTTGAGGTACAGCTCGGGGGCGATGCGCAGGAACAGGTCGAGGTCGAGGGCGTTGTGATGCGTGACGAAGGGACGGGCCGCGGCTCCGCCCTGGATCGCGTGCAGCATCGGCGTCTCGACCTCGAGGAAGTCCGCGCCGTCGAGGTACTCGCGCAGCGCGGTCACGATCCGGCCGCGCGCCCGGAACAGCCGGCGCACCTCCGGGTTGGCGAACAGATCGACGGCGCGGTGCCGGAGCCGCGTCTCCACGTCGGTCAGGCCGTGCCACTTCTCCGGCGGCGGGCGCAGCGCCTTCGTCAGGTGCACCCACCGCTCGGCCAGCACCGTCGCCTCGCCGGTCTTCGTCCGGAACACCGGCCCGCGCACGCCGACGAAGTCGCCGGGCTCGGCCAACCGGAAGGCCGCGAAGTCCGCCTCCGGGAGCACGTCGCGCCGGACCTGGACCTGGATCCGCCCGCTGCGGTCGTCGAGCTTGAGGAAGGCGGCCTTGCCGAACGAGCGGAGCGCGACGATCCGTCCCGCGACCGCCCGGCGCGGCGCGTCCGGCCCGGGTTCCGCCGCCGCCTCGCCGGGGCCCGGCGCGGACAGCGCCTCGGCCTCCCGCAAGACGTCCGCCGCCAGCGCGTCGGGACGGAAGTCGTTGGCGAACGGGCGGCGCCCGAGCGCCGCCAGGCGGGCGGCCTTGGCCCTGCGGTCGGCGACGATCCGCTCGAGCCCCCCGCCCGGGTCCCCGCGGTCGGATTCAGGCATGCTCCGTCCCCTTCTGCGTCTTCTGCGTCCGGCGCGTCAGCTCGTGCAACAGGAACGCCTCGGTGAACGGCTCCAGCTCCCCGTCCAGCACCGCCTGCACGTTGCCGGTCTCGTGATCGGTCCGCAGGTCCTTGACCAGCTGGTACGGCGCCAGGACGTACGACCGGATCTGGTGTCCGAAATCGATGTCGCGCTTCTGCGAATGGTACGTCTGTTCGATCGCCTCCTCGCGCTCGCGACGCATCTTCTCGTACAGCCGCGCGCGGAGGATCTTCAACGCGGTGGCCCGGTTCTGGTGCTGGCTCCGCTCGGACTGGCACGCCACGATGATCCCGGACGGCAGGTGCGTGATGCGCACCGCCGTCTCCACCTTGTTCACGTTCTGCCCGCCCTTGCCCCCGGACCGGTAGAAGTCCAGCTTGAGGTCCTCGTCGCGGATCTCGACCTGGATCGAATCATCGATCTCCGGCATGACGAACACGGCGGCGAACGTGGTGTGCCGCCGCTTGTTGGCGTCGAACGGCGAGATCCGCACCAGGCGGTGGACGCCCGACTCGGACCGCAGGTAGCCGTAAGCGTAGGGGCCCTTCGCGATGAACGTCGCCCCCTTGATCCCCGCCTCCTCCGCCTCCTGCCGGTCGACGATCTCCGTCTCCCAACCGCGCCGCTCGCAGTAGCGCAGCAGCATCCGCAACAGCATCTCGGCCCAGTCCTGCGCCTCGGTGCCGCCCGAACCCGGGTTGATCGAGACGATGGCGTTCGCACGGTCCTCGGGGCCGGACAGGAGCTGCTCCAGTTCCGCCTCGCGCAGGCGCCGTTCGAGCGTGCCGCACATCTGGGCCAGCTCGGCGAGCGCGACGGCGTCCTCGCCGGCCTCCTCGATCAACGCCAGCATCGCCTGCGCGTCGGCCAGCGCCTGCCGGAGCTGCCGGTCGGTCTCGACCACGCGCTCCGCCTCGGCCCGCCGGCGCAGCGTCTCCTGCGCCCGCGACGGCGCATCCCAGAACTCCGGCCGCGCCGCCTCCTCGTCGAGCTTCGCGATCTCGGCCTGGCGTCCCGCCAGGTCAAAGATGCCTCCCGAGGTTCTCGAGCCGGCGCGCCAGCTCGGCCACGGTCTGTCGGGCCTCGGCCAAGTTCATCGGCGGACCTCCCTCCTCCCCGCCTCGTCGCCGCGATCGCCGCACCCGGCGCGCGCCGGACACCCGCCCCCGGGATCGCGCACCAACACCGGGTCGTCCCCGGAGAAGCAGGCGTCGCAGCACCGCTTGGACTCGGGTGCGTCGCCGACCGCGGCGTGCAGACCGGCGAGCGACAGGTACCCGAGCGAATCGCAGCCGACGAACTCGCGCACCGCCTCGGGCGAACGCGAGGCCGCGATCAGCTCATCGCGCGTCGGCGTGTCGATCCCGTAGAAACACGGCCACCGCGTGGGCGGAGACGAGATCCGCAGGTGCACCTCCCGCGCCCCGGCGTTGCGCAGGAGCTGCACGATCTTGCGCGACGTCGTACCGCGGACGATCGAGTCATCGATCACGACGACGCGCCGGCCCGCCAGCAGCGCACGGGCCGGGTTGAGCTTCAGCTTGACGCCGAAATGGCGGATCGATTGCTGCGGCTCGATGAACGTCCGGCCTACGTAGTGGCTGCGGACGAGCCCCAGCCCGAACGGCACCCCCGAGCGCTCGGCGTAGCCGAGGGCCGCCGGAGTGCCCGAGTCCGGCACCGCGATCACCACGTCGGCCTCCACGGGGTGCTCCTCGGCCAACCGCGCCCCGAGCCGCCGCCGCACCTCCACCACCGACACCACGTCCAGCACGCTGTCCGGCCGTGCGAAGTACACATACTCGAAAATGCACAACCGCCGCGGCCGCGGCGGAAATGGAAACAACAACCGCACCCCCTCCTCGTCGACCACCACCACCTCGCCCGGCGCCACGTCGCGCTCGAACGTCGCGTCGATCAGATCGAAGGCGACCGACTCGGAAGCGACGACCACGGCGCCGCCCAGGCGCCCCAGGGACAGCGGCCGGAACCCGAACGGGTCGCGGGCGGCGATCAACTGCCGCTCGGACAGGAACACCAGCGACCAGGAACCCTCGACCCGCGACAACGCGTCCACGATCCGCTCGACGAGCGTCCCGGCGGCGGAGCGCGCGATCAGGTGCACGATCACCTCGCTGTCGGTCGCGCTCTGGAAGATCGAGCCCTCGCCCTCCAGACGGCGGCGCATCTCCCCGGCGTCCGGCAGGTTGCCGTTGTGCGCGAGCGCCAGCGCGCCGCGCGAGGAACGCACGACGATCGGCTGCGCGCACGACGCGTCGCTGCCGCCCGTCGTGGAGTAGCGCACGTGGCCGATCGCGCGGTCCCCCGGCAACCCCGCGATCACCGGCGCCGTGAACAGGTCGCCCACGAGCCCCGAGCCGCGGTGCAGGCGGAGCTGGCGGCCGTCGGCCACCGCCAGGCCCGCCGACTCCTGACCGCGATGCTGCAACGCGTGCAGCCCGAGATACGCGATGTTCGCCGCCTCGGCATGCCCGTACACTCCGAACACCCCGCACCGATCGTGGAAACGATCGTCATCGAGGCGCTCGGCGCCGGCAGCCGTCTCCCGCATCGCGCCGCCTTCTAACACAACGCGCCCCGCGCCTCCACCTCCGCCGACGCTCGTCGTCCCCGCGCCCGGTCGACAGGCCCCCGCCCGACTGGCATCGGGCTTGGTGGGGGCCTCCGAGGGGGACTGGCCGCTCGCGCGACCAGTGGAAGGAGGAGGTTGTCAGGCTTGGGGCACGGGACGAACCAACAACCTCCGCTTCGTCCTGATTGCAGGTTCGGTGCCAGAATCCGGCAGTCCACAGGCCTCGCAGACGCCTTCGCGGGCTCCAAAGACAACGTTCCAGGATAAGCCGCAATTCGCCGAATCGCGCCTCGCGATACTGAATTCCGCCGGACGCTCCCCCCTGACACGGATGTCGCATTTCCGACCCGCCTGTGAAGCAGGGGACACACCGGACGGTGAGACAGTTTCATCTTGACATTCTTGTTTCACCCGAATTCCACGTGATTTCAGAACCCCCTTGACGGACGTTCACCTGCGGTGTCAACATCTGGCCTCGACGAGAGAAGAGCAAGGTTGGATCAGGGCAGCGGCAAAGGCGAATTCGGTCTCCGGGGTTCCGGGGGCGGTTCGGGCGACGGCGCGGCGGTGATGGCGGAGATCGATCCCGGACAACTCGAGCAGGGCGACGGCCGGGAAGGACGTCGGGTGCTCGTGTCGGTCGGGCGCAAGGTCTACGACCTCTCGAAGAGTGCGCTGTGGGCCGGCGGCGAGCACATGCATTCGCACCGCGCGGGACGCGACCTGTCGCTGGCGCTGCAAGCGGCCCCGCACGGCCCGGAGGTGCTCGAGCGTTTTCCGGCGGTGGGGGAGGTCGCGGCGCCGGCCGAGGCGTCGCCGGCGGTGCTGCCGCGCCCGACGGGACTGGTGGCCGCGGTCCTCGCGCGGCATCCGCATCCGGTCGCGGTGCACTTCCCGATCGCGCTCGGCATCGTGGCGGCAGCGTTCCTGGCGGCATCGTTGGTGCTCGACCGGCGCGTGTTCGAATCGGCCGCGCTGCTGAACTTGGTCGTCGCCGCACTGGGCGCGCCGCCGGCGATCGCGGCGGGGCTGCTGTCCTGGCGTTTCAACTACGGCGGGATCTGGACGCCGATCTTCTTCCGCAAGGCGGTGTTGTCGTGCCTGCTGCTCTGCCTGTCCGTCGCGGCGCTCGCGGTGCGTCTCGGCGTGATCGGCTGGCATGGCACGACGAGCGGTCCGTGGTGGTGGAGCTACGTGGCGCTCGTGCTGGCGCATGTTCCGGTGGTGATGGGGCTCGGCTATCTGGGCGGGAAGATCACCTTCCCGCGCTAGCGGGGGGAGCGGGACCGATGGCAGCGGGCGGCGCGAAGGACATGGAGCGGTTGATCGAGGTGATCGTGCATTCGATCCCGAGGGAGCGCGAGGCCCGCGACGTGTACCTCGCGGCGGCCCGCGAGGCTCCGACGGAGATGACGCGGCTGCTCTTCGAGCGGCTGGCGAAGGACGAGGAGGGGCACGAGGCGAAGCTGCGGGCGGTACTGCAACTGCTCCAGCAGGCCTCGGCGCATGGTTGAGACGGGAGGATCGATGCCGAGGGTTTCCCTCGCCCCGGCACGATATGGTAAAGTGAGGTTCCATGGAAACGGGTGAAGGCGACTCTCCAGCACTCCCGCAACAACTCGGCTCGTGGCTGCGTGCGTTCGAGGAGTTCCTCGCGCGCGAGCGGCGCAGCTCCCCCAACACCGTCGTGGCCTACGTCCGCGACGTCGCCGGCCTGCTCGAATTCGCGGCCGGCGAGGGCATCGTCGACGTGCGGCACATCGGCGTGCTCGTCATCCGGCGCTACCTGGGGCTCCTGCACCGCCGGAAGCTCGACCCGGCCTCGATCGGCCGGAAGATCGCCGCCTTCCGCTCCTTCTTCGGCATCGTCGCCCGGATGTACCCGACCTACGACGACCCGATGGAGGCGATCCGCAGCCCCAAGAAGGCGCGCAAGCTGCCGCGCGTGCTCTCGGTCGACGACGTGTTCGCCGTGCTCGACGGCTCCGACGAGGAAGACGACCCGCTCGCGATCCGCGACAACGCGATCCTCGAGGTGCTGTACGGCGGCGGACTGCGCGTCTCCGAACTCGTCGATCTCGACGACGAGTCGCTCGAACGTTCCGACGGTGCCATCTCGCTGCGCGTCCACGGCAAGGGCGACAAGGACCGCCTCGTGCCGCTCGGCCGCAAGGCCGTCGCCGCCCTCGAGGCGTATCTCGCCGTTCGACCCGACCTCCTCGCCGGCGCCGGCGAAGCCGCCGGCAACGGCAAGGAGCATCCGTTGTTCGTCAGCCGCGGCGGAACGCGCGTCGGTGTCCGCACCGTCCAGCGTCTCGTCGAACGCCGGTCGCGCGGCGTCCTGCCGCTCCGCGCCAGTCCCCACGCCCTGCGCCATTCCTACGCCACCCATCTCCTCGACGGCGGCGCCGACCTGCGCGCGATCCAGGAGCTTCTCGGACACGCCAGCCTCACCACCACCCAGCGCTACACCCAGGTGTCGCTCGATCATCTGATGGACGTCTACGACCGCGCCCACCCGCTGGCGCACGGCGAACCGAAAGAGCGCGGCGAGTAGCCGCGCCGGGGGCGGGCCGCCATGGAGGAGGCCGTCCGCGTTCCCTGCGACACCTTCGAACTCGAGGGCCGCCTCTCCCACTCGCCCAACGCTTCCCTGGCCGTCGTCGTCTGTCATCCCCATCCGAAGATGGGCGGCGACATGCACAGCCCGCCCGTCGATTGGGTCCGCCGGGCGCTCGCGTCCCGCGGCGCCGCGGTGCTGCGCTTCAACTTCCGCGGCACCGGCGCCTCCGGCGGCAAGCACGGCGGAGGCCACGCCGAGATCGAGGACGTGGCCGCGGCTCTCCGCTTCCTCGCCGGCCACGCCCCCCGCGCTCGCCTCGCCCTCGTCGGCTACTCCTTCGGCGCCCTCGTCGCCGCCCGCGCCGCCGCGCTGCGCGAAGACCTCTTCGCCCTCGGCCTGATCGCCCCGCCGTTGGCGATGACCCGCCTCCCGCCCCTCTCCGCCCGCCTCTTCCCCGCCGGCCTCTGCGCCGTCGCCGGAACCCGCGACGACTTCTGCCCCGTCGAGGCGCTGCAAGCCTGGGCCGCGAAGTCGGGCGCCACCGTCGAACTCCTGTCCGACGAAGATCACTTCCTCGCCGGCGCCCGCGACCGCCTCGAGCGCATCTTCGGCTCGTGGCTCGACCCCGACGCCGCCTGAACCATCGCGCGGCCAGGGGCCGCCGCCAGACGCGACCCCTGGGCCGCGCGTCGAGAGTCGAGAGTCCAGGGTCGAGGGTTTCGTCGCGTGCCGCGACGAGTTCGGAAGGCAGTAGCTCAGCGCGACCGGCGCCAGGCGATCCGGTCCAGCCAGTCCTCGCCCAGCGCCCGGTACTCCTCGATGGCCGCGGCGGCGAGGGTCCGGGCGTCCCGCGCCGCGTCGTCCCAGGCTCCGCGCCGGTACTGCAGGTTGACGAGCAGCGCCAGCGCCTCCAGTCGCAGCTCGACCGGCGAGAGTCCCGACGCCAGCGACGCCCGCAACCACCGCTCGGCCGGCCCGAACTCCAGGTCGTTGTACAGCGCGCGTCCCAGCAGGTAGCGCACCACCGCGTCGTCCGGCGCCTGCCGCGCGGCCTCCTCGAGCCGCGCGCGCCACGCCGCCTCGGAGGACTCGGGGCTGCGGCCGGGCCGCCAGAGTTGCACCAGTTCGTCGCGCAGCAGCGCCGACAGGGCCGGACGCCCCAGCACGTGCAGCTTGACCAGCAGCAGGCGCCGCTCCGGCGCGCGCGTGACGCGCGGCAGCACGTCC
>JAAZOP010000154.1 GCA_012797735.1 Myxococcales bacterium | reverse complement strand
CTGCCCGGCTGCGGCGAATCGCGGCTCGGCCTGACCGCGCTCCTCGCTCTGCTCGTCGGCGTCGGCCTGCTCGCCGCCCTGTGTTCGCTCCTCCAGGGGACGCTCGTCGCGCGGCTCAACGCGCGGCTGGCGGCGGACGTGCGGGTTCGCCTGGCCGACCACCTGCTGCGGCAGCCGCCGTCGTACCACCAGCGGATCGGCCCCGGCCCGCTGCTCGGCGCGCTGACGGCCGACGCCGAAATGATCGCCCTGCACCTCGGCAACCTGGTGCCGGCGGCGTTCGGGGTCGCGGCCGGCGCCGTGGTCTGGTCGCTGACCCTGGGCGGCGGCCTGACCGGAGCCGGCGTTCCGGTCGGACCCGCGGCGCTCGTCGTGGCCGCGGTGCTGGGAACGCTCGGCCTGGCGAACGGCCTGGCCGCCTGGTCGACGGGGCGGCGGACCGGCGCCAGCCAGGAACGCGCCCAGCGCGCCCGCGACGTGGCGCTCGGCGCCCTGACCGAGGCGCTGGACGGCGTGGAGGAGATCCAGGCCCACGCGGCCGAGGACCAGGAGTCGGCGCGGCTCGGCTGGCGCCTGCGGGAGCAGGCGCGCCGCCAGGAGCGGGTGGCGCTGTGGAGCGCTCTCGGCGGCTCGCTGACCCAGGTCGTGGTCGTCGTCGCCGTCCCCGCGCTCGTCGTCGCCGCCACGCTGCTCGACGCGCCGACCGCGGCGCTGGCCGTTGTGCTGCCCAGCCTGACCTTCCTCCAGGCCGCGATCGGGTCGGCCACGGCGTTGTGGACGCAGGTGCGCTTGACGCGCCCGGCGCTGGATCGCGCGGCGGGCCTGCTGGCCGAGACGCCGGCGATCGCGGAGCCGGCGCGCCCGCGGCCGCTGGAGCACCTGGCGGGCCGCGTGCGCTTCGAGGCGGTGCGGTTCGCGTATGCCGGGGCCGAGCGACCGGTGCTCGACGGCGTGGACCTCGAGATCCCGGAAGGTCGGGTCACGGCGATCGTCGGGGACGGCGGGTCGGGGAAGACCACGCTCCTGCGCCTGCTGGTGCGGTTCGCCGATCCGGACGCGGGCCGCGTGCTGCTGGACGGCCGCGACGTGCGGGAGCTGTCGCTCCGCGAGCTGCGGAGCCGGGTGGCGCTTCTGCGCCAGCACTCCAAGCTGTTCGCGCGCAGCGTCCGCGACAACCTCCGGCTGGGGGCCGCCGCGGCCGACGACAACACCCTGCGCGCGGCCTGCCGGACCGCCGCGGCCGAGCCGCTGCTGGCCAAGCTGGAAGGCGGACTGGACGCGATGATCGACCCCGGAGCGGCGAACCTGTCCGGCTCCGAGCGACGGCGGCTGGCGCTGGCGCGGGTCCTGGCCCGCAACCCCTCCGTCCTGCTGCTCGACGAGCTGGAAGCCGGACTGCCCCAGGCGATGGCCGAGCGGCTGCTGGCCGATGTGCGCGCCGCGGTGCGCGGGCGAACGTGCCTGCTCGTCACGCATCGGCCCGACCTGTTGCAGGCGGACGAGGTCGTGTTCCTGGCGGAAGGACGCGTGGCCGCGCGGGGCACGCACGAGGAACTGGAGCGGACGGTCGAGGGCTACCGCCGCCTGCTGGCGCGACGACGCGAGGCGGCGGAGGAAGGCGGTGAGGCATGAGCGACGGGAAGGACAAGGTGCTGGTCCACCATCCGGACGGGCGGATCTGCGAGGTGCCGGTGGAGGTGCTGGAGCGCTACGTCGTGCCGCCGGAGCGGGTGCAGGAGCTGCGCCGGCAGGCGGGCGCGGCGGCGGCGCACGGCGGCGGGACGACGGACGAGCCGCCGGGCGCCGCGGAACACTCGGTCGTCCTGCCGAGCACCGGACAGAGCGTGGTGTTCAACTTCTACCTCGGCCCCCAGGCCCGTGTGGCGCTGCACCAGCTCGAGCCGACGCAGGCGGCTCCGGCGAAGGGCGCCGATGTCGAAGGCTACCACATGGACCTCGACACGCTGGGGACGATGACCGCGCACGGCGACTGGCGCGTCGGGCCGTACATCGATCGATCGGGCCGCCCGGCCTTCGGCCCCCACAGCCACGACCCGATCACCGGCAACGCGCGGTAGCGCCGCCGGCAGTCAAGCCTCGGACGGCGACGGGCCCCCGGCGCGCGCCCCTCAACCCCCCTCGGCGGCGAGCTGGTCCAGCTCCGCCCGGTGGTTGGTGGTGGGCGACGTGAAGGGCGCCGTGCGGGCCGGACCGTCCGCCACGAACAGCTCCTGCGCGCCGCATTCGGGACAACCGCCCACCCGCAGCCGATCGCGGAGCTGCACGAGGTCGTCGGAACCGGGCAGCACGAGGTACGCGCCGGGAACGAGCGGGCCGGTGCGGCGGGCGACCATCGGCCGGCGGAAACCCCACACCGGGTCGTGCACGGTGACCTGCGCGAGGTACATGCCGCCGGCACCGACGCGGCAGGAGGCCACCGAGACGATCAACCCGTCGCGGAAGGCCGGGTACAGCTCGAACACCTCGCGGAACCGGTCCGCCAGCTCGCCGAACGACCGGCGGTACGAGGTGTCGGCCTGCGGGGCGCCGTGCCCGACGTTGTCGTTGCGCCAGCGGACGGCGTAGTTGAGGTGTTCGAGCAGGTCCTTGGGGCTCGCCGGACGCCCCTCCGCGTCGCGCAGCAACAGGGTCGCGGCCGACTGGGGTCCCGGGTCGGGTCGGGTCAACGCCCCGCGCGCCGCCTGGATCCACTCGCCCATCGACAGCTTCGACTTTCCCAGCAGCGGTTGGACCGACGGCGTCGGCGGACCCGCGCCCAGATCGATGAACGTGACCAGCCGCGCCAGGTACTCGAAGCCCGACACGAGGTGGCAGCAGCGGAGGAAATGCGACGACTCGGCCTGGGCCTGCCCCAGGAAGACCCACAGCGGGAAGAGGAAGCTCTCGCCGCCGTGCGCGGGGCTCGACCCGAGCGGGAAGGTGCGGAGGAGGAAGTTGGAGCCGAGGAGCGCCACGTCGCCCGGGCGCAGCGGCACGTCCTTGCCCGGGGAAAGGGCCTGGTTGTTGACCGTCGTGCCGTTGGTCGAGTTGAGGTCGCGGATCGCCAAGGCCGAACGGCCGCGGGGACGCACTTCGGCGTGACGCCGCGACACGCGGTCGGACTGGATCGTGACCTCGCAGTCGGGATCGCGGCCGAGCGTGATCGAGCCGGAGGAGGGCACGACGACGCACTGCGCCTCGAGGGTCTCGAGGTCGACGATCAGCAACGCCGGCTGGAAGTAGAACCGTCGCAGGGCGTCGAATTCGAGGGACTGTCCGACGAGGCCGAAGGCCCCCTCGCCCTCGCCGCTCGACGGCAGGCACTGCGTCTTCTGGTCGCGGCCGCCCGCCCCCGCACTCTCCTCGCCGACCCGGATCACGATTCGACCCATCGCGCACAGACTACCGCGGGGGGCGCACCGGGGCAATCGGCCGTGGTAGGATTCGGTTCCGTGAGCGGGGTCGAGAACGGAACGATCTGCCCGGCGTGCGGGGAGGAACTCCCGGCCGGCGCCCGCTTCTGCGGCGGCTGCGGCCGGCCGCTGGCCGCGCCGTCGCCCGGCATGGTGGCCTGCCCGCTGTGCCGGACGGAGGTGCCCGAGCAGGCGCGGTTCTGCGGCGCCTGCGGCCAGCCGCTCGGCACCTCCGCCTCCACGTTCCTCGACCCCACCCCCTCGATGCCCGCCGGAATGGTGCAGGTGCCCCTGCTGCACGGGCATTTCGAGACGCCGGCCGTGCCGCCCCCGCCCATGCGGGACGAGACGCCGGTCGCGCGCGGCGGGACCGAGGCCGACGCGCGCGATGTGACGCTCGAGCTGGTCGAGGAGGCCGAACCGACCGGCGCCGCGGCGGCGGGGCAGTTCGAGGAATTCGCGGTCGAGGTGAACGTCGAGGACGAGGAGACGACGATCCGGCTGTCGGAGGCCGACGCGCTCGCCGCGGGCGGGGACTTCGAGCGGGCGGCGCGCCTGCTGCTGGAAGCGCACGGCCTGCGGCCCGCCGACCCGCGGGTCCGGGAGCGGCTGGCGCGCTTCGCGACCGAGATCGGACGGCGCACGGCGGAGCGCGGGCGGTCCGGCGAGTTGAGCGCGACGGCCCTGCGGGCCGAGTTGCGCCGCCTGCTCCACCTCGCGACCGACCGGGGCTGGCAGGACGCGCTCCGGCGGGAGATCGCCCCCACGGTCGCCGCCGACGACGTCCGTCGCATCCGCGCGCTGCTCGCCGACGGCCACGTCTCGGCCGCCCTGCCGCTCGCCGAGAAGGTCCTCGCCGTGGGCTGCGCGGTTCCCGAACTGCGCCTCGTGCGCCACGACGTCGTCGCCGCGCTGGTGCGCGAGGTCGCGAAGCTGGAGCGGGCGGGCGACGAGGCGCTGCGCAAGGGCGATGCGGCGCGGGCGGCGGGCTGCTACGAGGATGCCCTGGTCCTGCTCGAGAACGATCGCCTGCTGCTGGCCCGCCTCGAACAGGCCCGCGCCGCACCGGCGGCGGCCCGGGGACGCCCGGCGGGCGGCCGCGACTGACCTCCGGACCGGGAGGAAGGACCCACCCGTCGCCGCGAGACGCAACCCCGGCGCGCGGGTCCGGTTGACACCCCGGCCGTTTGGCGCTAGGGGGCCCCGAACGACGGGTGCGCGGAGCCGCGCCCGGGAGGATGGGTGATGGCGAACACGAAGAAGCTCCCGCGCCAGGAACGCAAGGCGAAGAAGCGCGACGCGCGCCGGGCCTTGAAGGAGAAGTGGGCGGCGCTGACCCGCAAGGAGCGGCAGGAGTTCGTGAAGGCGGAGAAGCCGCTCACGGTCTGGCTGCGGGAGCGGGAGGCGGCGAAGAAGGAGTCCGGGACGACTCCTGCGAAGTCCTGAGCGCCCGCAGGTCCGCCTCGAGGCGCGCCTGGCGGCGGGCGAGCCGCACGACGTAGCCGGTCAGCACGAGCCACAGGGCGGCGTAGGCCGCGACGGTCAGGACTTCTGCCGACATCACGTCCCTCCGGGATTGCCGGGCGGCGCGACGGCGAGCCGGCGGGCCAACTCGCGCCGGGCGGTCTCGAGCCGGTAGCGCAGCAGCAGCAGCACGAACGCCAGGAGGGTGAAGGCGACCAGGGCGACGCCGAGCGTGACGGCCATCTCGGTCGTGACGCCGCCGCCGCCCGCGCCGAGCACGGTCGGGTGGTTGCCCCGCCACTTGCGCACGGCCAGGTGGATGATCGGCAGGTCGATCAACGCCAGGATGGCCAGGGCGGCGGCGAACCGCGAAAGCCGCGGGGTGCGCTCGGCGGCCCGCCGCAACACGGCATGACCGGCGAGGAGGAAGCCCAGGACGAGGACGGTGGTGAGGCGCGGCTCCCAGCGCCACCACACGTTCCAGGCGGCCCGCGCCCAGATCGGTCCGGTGACCAGCACGACGGTGCAGAACAGCAGCGCGACCGAGCCGGCGGCGGCGGCGAGCGCCTCGGCCCGCTCGCCGTTCGTCACCAAGTAGACCGTGCTGGCGACGGCGCACAGCCCGGTGGCGGCGTACATCGCCCAGGCCGACGGAACGTGGAAGTAGAAGATCTTCTGCGACAGACCCGTCACCGCCTCGACCGGAGCGTACCGCCAGATCAGGCCGACGGTCGCGACGACGGCGACGCCGGCGACCGCGGCGAGCCGGGGAATCCATCGCTCCAGGGCAATCCGCTCCGTCAAGCCGCACCCGCGCGGGACCGCACCTCGCGCCGCCGCCCCCGGCACCGCCCGTCCGATTGCGCCGCGCCGGGGCGGACGTGCTAACCTACCGGCCATGTTGCGCGCTGTCAACGCGACCCCGCACCTCGCCGCGCTGCTCGCCGGCCTCGTCGCCTGCGGGCCGTCCCGCGCGCGGACGGGCGAGGCGTCCGGCGGGTCTGACGCGCCGATCGCCTCCGGCCACGTCGCTCCCGACGCGGTGACGGCGACCGACACGCCGGTCGCCCGCCAGGACGTCGCGGCACGCTTCCGAGAGGAATCGGCCCGCTGGATCCCCGAGCCGTACAACGACCTGTATCTCGGCGAACCGCTCCAGGAAGTGCAGGAGAGCTACCCCGAGTTGCGTCCGTTCCAGACGCCTGCGGATCCCGAACGGCTGGAGTGGTACGAGTTGCACGGGCCGCGCGGGCTGGTGCTGCGGCTGGGCTTCTCGACGGCGGGCAAGCCGGACGCGAAGCGGTTGCGAAGCATCCAGTTCCTGAGCCTGCTGCAGGGGCCGGTGCCGGCGGACGCGCCGGCCGAGCCTCGCGCGATCGCCGCCTGGCAGGAGTGGCTCGGGCGCGCCTACGGCCCGCATATCCAGGCGTTGCGGGACAAGTACGGCGAGCGCGCGGACGTCTACTCGTGCGCCGGGTCCGGAGAGCATCCGGTCGTGCGCATTGTCTGGCGCGGCGAGGCATTGGCCGTCACGGCGGCCTTCCTGATGCACGACAAGGGTCTGTCCTCGACGCTGATGTTCACGCCGCTGGACGTCGCCGACCGCTACATCCGCGCGACGCAGTGCCGCTGGCTGCAGGACCGCGTGCTCTAGCGGCGCTCCCGCACCCGTCGCCCCGGCGAACGGGGCGGACTCGGGGGCGCGGGAGCGCCGCCTCGAAACCGGAGAGACGAACGGGGGAGCGCTACGGAGCCGGACGGGGACGACGCGCGGCCGGCGGCACCGGCCGCGTCAGCGTCGTCTCGCCCTCGACGACCACATAGGGGAGCATCCGGTTCAGCGTGGCGCGGCCGATGCCCCGGATCGACAGCAGGTCCTCCGGGCGGCGGTACGGATGCCGCTCGCGCTGCGCGATGATCGCCTGCGCCCGCGACGGCCCGACCCCCGGCAGGAGCTGGAGCTGCTGCGCGGTGGCGGTGTTGATGTTCACCACCCCGCTCACCGCGGGCGTCTCCGCGGCCGCCGTCTGGGCCGCCGCGACGACCGGGCCGGACGGCACCGGACCGACCCGTTCGGCGGTCGCGGCCAGCGCCTGGGCCGTCGCGAGGGCGACGAGCGCGAACGAGAGGACGAACGACGACTTCTTCACCATGGCGTCACCTCCTGCGGCCGCCGCCTCCGCCGCACCGCCGGGGGCGGAGGAGGACGACGCGCCGCAACCTGGGGAGCCGAAAGCCCTCGCGGGGCGGGCGGGACGCACCTTTGCGCCTCGTCGGCTCCGATGGTCCGTTCGATCTGGAGGCGGATCCGGCCGTCGGCGGGGAGATGGTCGAGCGTCGCGTGGACGGACCCGTCCGGCTGCAGCCATCCACCTCCGACGCGCAGCCAGGCCGGCGTCTCGCCGTCCCGGGCCACGTTGACGTAGAGGGCCACGACCGCGCGGACCATTCGACACCTCCTGGCCGACCGGGCGGAACCGACCTCCGTTCCGGCGGCACCGCAGCACCGATGCAACCGCGGGGCCAGCCCTACGCCCTCGCAAGCCAGCGGAATCACGCGGTTCCGATCGGCGGCCGACGGCGCCCCGACGGCGCCCGACGATCGGGCCTCCCGCGACCTCGCGTTGACCTGCCCCGCCGCGGGATGGCAGACTCCGGTTTTCGTCGGGGCCGAGCGCAGCCTCGACGGGAGCCGAGGAGGAAAAAGGATCGGCCGGGGGTGAACGCGGGAGGTGAGGATGCCGCCCTACTGGACCGTCGCACCGTTCGCGCTGATGCTGCTGTCGATCGCGATCATTCCGCTGTGGAAGCCCCACTGGTGGGAGAGCAACCTGCACAAGGGGTATGTGAGCCTCCTGCTGGGCGGAGCGATGCTGGTCTACCTCCTGGCGGCGGCGCCGGAAGGAGCGAACCACCGGCTGATCGTCACGCTGCTCGACTACGTGGCGTTCATCGCCCTGCTCGGCTCGCTGTTCGTGATCTCCGGCGGCATCTACCTGCGCGGCTCGCTGGCCGGCACCCCCGCGGTGAACTCGGTGCTGCTCCTGATCGGCGCGGTGCTGGCGAGCTTCATGGGGACGACCGGGGCGGCGATGCTGCTGATCCGGCCGGTGCTGCGCGCCAATGCGTGGCGCAAGAGCCAGGCGCACGTCGTGGTGTTCTTCACCTTCCTGGTGGCCAACATCGGCGGCCTGCTCACGCCGCTCGGCGATCCGCCGCTGTACCTCGGCTTCCTCAAGGGGGTCCCGTTCCAGTGGACCTTCGCCTTGGTCCCCGAATGGGCGATCGCGATCGCGATCACGCTGGCGGTGTTCTTCGCCTACGACACGGTGAAGTACCGGGCCGAGCTGCGGGCGGGGCGCAGGCCGGCCGAGGGCGAGAAGCAGCCGTTGGGCCTCGAGGGCGGGGTGAACTTCCTCTGGCTCGCCCTGATCATCGCCGCAATCTTCGGCTCGGGCATGCTGGCCAAGAGCCACTTCATCCACGAGATGGAGCGCGACTCGCCGATCCTGACCGAGGTCGTGCTCAAGGTGGGGCAGGCGGTGGCGATGCTGCTGGTCGCCGCGGCGTCGCTCAAGACCACCGCCCGGAAGATCCGCGAGGCCAACGCGTTCAACTACGCGCCGATCCTCGAGGTCGCGGTGCTGTTCATCGGCATCTTCATCACGATGATCCCCGCCCTGTGGATCCTCGACGAGCTCGGCCGCACCGGCAAGCTGGGTCTCGACCAGCCGTGGCAGTTCTTCTGGGCGACCGGCGGCCTGTCGTCGTTCCTCGACAACGCCCCGACCTACCTGACGTTCTCCTCCGCCGCCAGCGGCCTGCACGACGGCTTCGTGGCGGCAGGCGCCGCGCTGCAGGGCTGCGCCACGACCGGTCTCACGCATACCGACGCCAACAACCTCACCCTGCTCCTCGCCTCGACCGGCCACCTCGCGCCGCTCTGCGACGGCGCCGGCCAGGTGGTCCGCGAAGCGAACCAGATCGCCCCCGGCGAGGTCTTCCTCAAGGCGATCTCCTGCGGCGCCGTGTTCATGGGCGCCAACACCTACATCGGCAACGGCCCGAACTTCATGGTCAAGACGATTGCCGAGCAGCAGGGGGTGAAGATGCCGAGCTTCTTCGGCTACATGGTCTACTCGATCGGGATCCTGATCCCGATCTTCGTCGCCATCACCTTCATCTTCTTCCGCTAGGTCGAACCGCGAAGCCGGTCCGTCAGAACGCGCCGAGGAACCCCAGCCCGACCTCGTACAGGCCGGCCGTCACGTCCCGGCCCGCGACCACCGTGAAACCGACCGGCGACAGGTACAGCGAATACCCGCTCGCGATCGTCCAGACGATGTCGCCGCTGGCCCGCAGGAAGAACGACGCATCCTGCACCCCCGTCAACAGCTGGTAGTAGCCGAACGCCAGGTGGGGGGCGAGCTGCCAGCTGTGCGAGATCGGAAAGCGCCACACGGCGGCGGCCCCGACGTCCAGCGCGGTTCCCGGCCCGAAGTAGACGTCCAACTCGAGGCCGACGTCGAGTTCGGGCAACGGGGCGTAGCCGAACCCGACGCCGACCCGGCCGCCCGCCCGGCTTCCTCCCGCCCGCGCCGGCTCGTTCAGCAGCACGTTGAACGCCGGGAACAGCCGGACGTGGAACGGGCCCTCGTCGTGGTACGCGGGCGGCTCCTCCGGCGGGACTTCGGGCGGCGGCGGCTCCACCGGCGGCGGTTCCACCGGCGGCGGTTCCACCGGCGGCGGCTCCACCGGCGGCGGCTCCACCGGCGGCGGCTCCACCGGCGGCG
>JAAZOP010000013.1 GCA_012797735.1 Myxococcales bacterium | reverse complement strand
CGGCCGGCGGGCCGGACAGCAGCCACCAGGCGCCCAGGCCGGCGGCGAGCGTCGCGGCGAGGCCGGCGACGGCGACCCGCGCCGTCCGGCGACGGCGACAGCGCAGCTTCACCAGGTCCCAATCGATGCGTCGCCGGGCGGCGTCCTCCACCGCCAGCGTGCGCGCCGCGTCGCAGAGCGACTCGAGGTCCGGACCACCGCCGGCCGGAACGATCTCCCCCGGGCTCATCGCGACACCTCCTCGGAACCGTGCCGCGCGGCGACGTACGCCCGCAGGGCGTCGCGCGCACGGCAAACGCGCGTGTGGACCGCCCCGGCGGTGGTCCCCGTCAGCCGCGCCACCTCCTCCGCCGGCAGATCCTCGACCACCCGCAGGAGGAACGTCTCCCGCAACAACGGGGAGAGCGTGTCGAGCGCCTCGTAGAGCAGTTGGGCCCGCTCGTGCGACAACGACTGGCCCTCCGGCGTGCCCAACCCGGGGCGTTCGCCGGCGACGGCGAGCGTCTCGGCGGCCTGGCGGGCGTGCCGCGCCCGGCGCCAGTAGCGCCGGGCCACGTTCAAGGCGATGCCGGTGATCCAGGGTCCGATCGGACGCGAACGGTCGTACCGCCGCCAACTCGCCAGCGCCTCGACCATCGTCTGCTGCGCAACGTCGTCCACGAACTCGGCGCGACCCAGCAGCACGTAGACCCGCCGGTACAGCTCGGGGGCGTGCGCTTCCAGCAGTTCGACGAACTCCTCCCGGGAGACGGTCGCCTCTCCGGAAACGGCCTCGAGCAACCGGTCGAGCACCGACATCTCGCCCTATCTTGCCCTGTTTCGGCCGCGGCTTACAGCCCGGCCAGGTCGAGCCCGGCCCAGACGCCCGTGCGCCAGCGGATCTGCCCGAGGGCCAGCCGCGGCGCCCCGTCGTACTCGATCTGGACCACCCGCGGCGTCAGGTCCAGCCCCGCCTCGATCCCCACCGAACACCACGGCACGATCCGGTACCCCCCGGCCACCAGCAGCCCCCCTCCCCCCCGCCACCCGTCCGGATGCAAGGCCTCGCCGGAAACCGTCCAGTACTCGGCGAGCGCCTGGAGCGCCGCGCGAAGTTCCCAGGATTCCCAGAGGATGTCCGCTCCGATGCCGAGGCGGAGCGGGACGACGTCGAGCGCCACGGCGGGACGACCACGGCCCGACAACCGCTCCCAGCCCACCTCGATGTGCGTCCACACGTGCCAGCGCCAGCGAAGGCCGAAACGGCCGAGAAACCAGAACCCCAGGTCCTCGCCACGGGCCTCGCCCCAGACGTCGCCGACACCGAGCAGCGCGAGGTCCAGCGGCAGCTCGATGCGGTCGCCGTCGGGCGGGACGGGCGGCGGCGGGCTCGGGAGGCGGACCGCCTCGGCGAACGGAGCCGCGGCCTGCTCGGCCAGGAAACCGACCTGCAACGCCAGCTCGCGCACCCGCTCGACGCCGCCTGCGGCCCCGCCCGCCGGCACCATCCGCTCGTGGACCGACCCATCCGGGCCCAGGAGAACCAGGCGGGTGCCGCCGGGAACCTCGAGAACGTCGAGGACCCACAGGCCGGCGCCGGGGGCGGCGTCGGCCCGGAACTCGACCGCACCGACGACCCGCAGGCGAACCCCCTCCACCAGCGCCGCAGGGTCCGCCGCGCCGGTCGTGCGCACGGCGAGCGAGTCGCCGCGGGACGGGGATGCGCCGGCCAGCACCGCGGCGACCGCGAGCGAGAGCGGGAGGCGAGAGGCGGGACCGGGCATCGCCGGATCGGTAGCACGATGCGCGGCGGAGGGCGACCCCCGACGACACGGCAGGCGCCCCCAGCCGCGGCCGGCAGGACCGCCCGCCCGAACCTCGGGCCGGCTGGATCCTTTCCCCGTTTCGCACGTATGCTCGACCCGCCATGACACCGGCTCGGATCGCACTTCCCCTGTCGCTCGCCCTGCTCGCGGCCGGTCCGGCGGCGGCCGACACCGAGGACCGGGCGTTCATCGATGTGGCGATCCATTCGCTGGGCCCCGGCATCCCCCTCGAGGGCGAGGGCCTGGCGCTCGGGACGTCGGTCGTCGCGCTGATCCAGGAGGACGAGGGCGACTTCGTCTGGTACGTGCGGCCGGGGTTGACCTACGCCCGCACGATCGACGGCTGGGGCGACGACCCGCGCACCTTCGACCTGGCGGGACTCACCGCCTCGGTCGGGTTCGGCATCCCCGACCTGGGCCCCGTGATCCCGTACGTGGAGATCGGACTTGACCCGGTGGGCGGCTGGTCGCTGTCGCCCGTCGCGGTGTGGGACTGGGGTCTGGGACTGCACGCGTCGCTCGGGGCGATGTTCGAACTGGGGAGATGGTTCACGCTTCGACCCGCGGTCGGCTGGGCGTCGTACCTGTTCACCGACCTCGACCGCCCGCTGGGCGGGCTGTGGTGCACCGTGGCCTTCGGCTTCGACCTCGACCCGCCGGACGGCGGCGACGGGGACGACGGGCCGCAGGACGATTTCCGGATCTCGTCCTCGACGATCTACCCGAGCCCCGGACAACCGGGGGGAGCGTCGCTCGTCGTCTCGCGCGCTTCGGGGTTCACCGACCCCGTGGACCTCTGGGCGGAGCCGCCGGCAGGGGTGGTGGCGATCGTCCTGCCGGACCCGACCGGCGGTCCGGACCACTGGCGGCTGCTGGTGACCGCTCCGGCGGGACAGTGCGGCGAGCAGTCGATTCTCGTGCGCGCGCGGAGCGGCGACGTGGAGAAGTCGCAATCGGTCTGGGTCGCGCCGAGCTGCAGCGAAGGAGGTGCGCCGTGAGCCGCCGGCCGGCCGCGATCTGGGCGCTGGCGGCGCTCGTCTGGGCCGCGCCGGCCGCGGGCGACTCGCTCATCCTCGCCGCGGAGGCCGGCGAGCAGTACGCCTACCTGTCGCCGTGGGACCAGGCGGAACCGCTGACCGACCTCGGACTGCGGTTCTACGTGAACGACGACGAGGTCGATTTCGGCTTCGGGATGAAGTACGCCCGGAACTGGGGCGGCGAGGTTTCCAACGCAGGCGTGATGGCGCTCGATTTCACCTTCCGGTTCCACGACGACCTGTGGGGCGGCGGCGATCACGTCGTGCCGTTCGGCATGTTCGGCCCGACCTTCAGCCATCGCTGGGCGGAGGCCGCCGCGAGCCCGGGCGGCGGGCCGACCGAGTGGACCACGCGCGAGGCGTTCGGCCTGCGCGCCGGCGGCGGACTGTTCGTGACGGCGGACGAGTTCTACTTCGACGTCACCCTGTACGGCACCGCGGAACTCCTGTGGCCCGAGCCGTCCTGGGCGGCCGGCGGCGGGCTCGATCTGGCGTTTGGCGTCTTCTTCCGCTGAGCCGCCGCCGTCGCCCGCCTCCCGCTCCCCGACCGGCCGCAACCGCGCGCTTCGCCCCCCGGCGCAGCGCCCCCCGGAAGCGCCCGAGCGCCCCCCGGCGTACAACGCGATGCGGGCCGAACACACGCCGTGCGCGTCGGGCACCCCCGACGCAGAAGGCTCCCCGAAACGGATCTAGGCCAGTTCCAGGTCGGTCTTCGGGAAGTCCTCGCCAACGCACAGCAGCGGCTCACCCGCCAGCCGCGCCGTCGCGTAGGAGAGGCAGTCGCCGAAGTTGAGCCGGGCCGGGTGGCGGCCCTTCCCGAAACGCAGCCACGCATCCACCGCCACCGCCCAGTGATCCTCGTCGAACGGGACGATCCGCACGTCCGCCTCCTGCAGGAAACGAGCAAGAAGGTCCCTCGCATCCCGGCGCAGGCGCGCCGACAGCACGATCCCTGCTTCGACCAGCGTGGCGCTGCCGATGCCGACGGACTCGTCGGTGCTCATGCGGTCACGCAGGGACTCGTACCCGGGCTCCTGGAAGACGACCGCGGTGATTGCCGACGTGTCGAGAATCACGTCCCGTCCTCACCGAAGCCGAGCAGCACGTCCTCCTCGTCACGGGAAAGCCGGCGTCCCCGCTCCTCCGCCGGGACGAGCGGCCAGACCTCGGCCTCGAGAAAGCGGCGGAGTCGCTCGGCCCGGTTGCCGGCGGGTCGTCGCCGGGCCAGCCGGACCCGGCGCTCTTCCAGAGCCCGACGCACTGCCTCGGCCGGCGTCTCCCCGGCGAGGCGCGCGACTTCCGAAGCCAACTCCTCGATCTCAGGGCTGTCCATGTTCGACGCCATCGGCCACCCCGCGACCATATCGTCCGTCGGCCACGACCGACTGTCAACCACGAGCCACCCCTCCCCGGGCCACCCCACCCACCCGCGCACAATACCCGGGATCCCGGTGACGCCAGCCCGGGCGGAGCCTTCCTGCTCCTCCCGCCGTCACCTCCGCCTCGTTTCGGCACGGGCCGGCGCTGCAGCGGGACAACGGGTCACGAGCGGGATGCGGATGAAGGGTCCGTCGCCCGCCGCGCAGGTTTCGGACCGGCCGCAACCGCGCGCTTCGTCCCCCGGCGCAACGCCCCCCGGAAACGCTCGCGCGCCCCCCGGCTCCCCGACCGGCCGGAAAGACGCCTCGTCGGAATCCGGGCTTCCGGAGGCCGGTTGTCACGGCGGCGGGCGCAGGCTAGGCTCGCGCCGATGCTGTGGATGACGAAGCTCGATCGGGCCCTGGCCGACGCCATTGTCCGGGCCGCACGGGCCGGAGGCGAGGAGGCGCGACGGCTGCGCGAGATCGTGGCCGGCGTGATCCGGCTCGACCCGCAACGGCTGTTCTCGTACTTCCACGTGGGGTTCGCGGAGGTGCTCGTGGGGCTGGAGCCGTCGGAGGTGATGACCCCGCCCGTGAACGAGGCGCGCGACCGCTGGTACGCATTCGGGAAGCTGGTCGCGCTGTCGCGGGAACACCGCGACGAGGAGGCGGCGGCCCTGGCGTCGGCCGAGGTGGCGCTGCGCATGGCGCGCGACCCGCAGATCGCCCCGGAGGCCGTGCCGCTGGCGGTGGAGGCGCTGCTGCGGGCGGACGCGCCGGCGCAGGCCGTCGAACTGACGTGGGCCTGGGTCCGACCCGACCGAGCCGAGGAAGTGCAGTTCTTCCGCCGCACCGTCCGCGCGGCCCTCGACCGGCTGCCGATGTTCCGCCGGCCGGAGCCGGCGAGCCCGCCGCACGCGCCCGCGGGCGACCCGCCCCGCCGCCCCTCGACGCTCGACGATTCCGAAATCCTCCTGCGGCGACTCGCCGACAAGACGAGCTGGCAGGCGGCGCTCGGACCGGCGCTGCGCGCCCTGATCCTGCACGGCCTGGGACGCGCGGCAGCGGGCCGCGGCGCCTTCGAAGAGGCGGCGCGATACCACCTGCAGGCGGAGAACGCCTTCGCAGCGGACGATCCGCTGCGGCCCACCGCGACCGCCTGGCACGCCCTGGCGCTGCTCGAGGTGCGGACGCCGGGCGAGCTGCGGCCGGGGACCGCGGTACGGCCCGAGGCGGGACGGGCGCGCGAACTGCTGCTGCGATCGGCCGGGCCGGCCGTGCCACGGCCGTCGGTCACCGGACTGTACGCGCTGGGCGTGCTGGAACGGGAGGAGGGACGCCACGAGGAGGCCGACCGGCTGTTCATGCTCGCCGCCGCCCGACTGCTCGACGCCCCGCCCGCCGACGCCGGCCCGGTCGACCCGTGGGTGCGGTTCCAGCGCGCCCTGACGCTGCTCCGCGACCGCCCCGCCCCGGGCTCGGAGGAGTTGCGGGCAGCCGGCACGCTCCTGCACGAGTCGCTGGAGCACGTCCGCCCCGCCGCCGAGGAGCTGCGCCGCGTGGCCGACGCGCTCGACGGACTCGACGACGATCGACGGCGGGACATCCTCACCCGCATCGCGCTCGAGGAGGTGGAGGACGTCGGCGCCCTCGTGGCGCTGTCCGCCGACCTGCTCGCCGCCGGGGTACCCGAGCGCGCGCTGACGGCCGCCGAACGGGCCCTGATCCTGTCCGTCCGCCCGGACCACCGTTACCAGGCGCTGCGCTCGCAGTTGCGGGCCCTCAGCGCCCAGGGACGCAACGACGAGGCGCTGGACGTCTACGAGCGGCTGCGCGAACACTGCCTGGAGCGCGGCCTGCGGCGCGAACTCGTCCGCTTCGTCCTGGGCGAGGGCCGGGAGTGCGGGCTGGTGCTGCCGCGCGAACGGCTGCTCGTGCTGGTCCAGATCGCGCGGATCGACCCGGACGCGCTCCCGGACGCCGGCACCCCGGGCGCGGCGGCGCGACGGCGCGCGACCCTGGTCGAACTGATCCGCCTGTACCTCGGCAGCCACCAGGACGAGGACCTGGTGTCGGCGGACGAGCTGATCCACGAGCTGCGGGCGGAAGACCCGGAGGTCGCCGGCGAACTGGCGGGGCGCCTCGCGGCGCAATCGATGCATCGTGGCGTGCCGGTGGTCCCTCCTCCCGTGCCCGAACTGGCCCTGCACCTGCGCTACCGGTTCGGCGAGGAGCCCCGGCTCGTGGCGGTCGGCGGTTCGGAACGGGACCGGGAGACGTTCGAGCGGTTCGCGGCGCGCGGTGCGGAGATCGGCTACCGCGCGCTCTGGGTGCCGGCGCACTACGACGACCCGCAGCGCACGCTGGCCGAAGGCCGCGCCGCGCTGGAAGGCGGCTGCCGCGGGCTGCTGCTGCTCCACGCCAACCGGCGCGTCGTGCGCGAGACGATGATCGCGGTCGTGCGGGAACGCGAGGTGCTCCTGCGCCGGTTCGACCTCCACGGCGCCGCGGGGCTCACGACCCACGCGCGCCTGCTCCTGGCGCAGATCGTCCAGCGCCACGCGCTCGCCGGCAGCGGCTGACCTGAAGATCGAAGCCACAGCCGGTCCCGCGTTCCCGCGGCGCGGCGACCGGGGCTACAGACAGTAGTACCCCCACAGGTTGTCGACCCACCCGCAGCTCTGGCCGCAGGGAGCGCAATGACGGCGGCGGACGAGACGGTCCTGACACCAGACGGCGACGTCGCCCTCGCAACGCCCCTGGAACGTCAGGTCGGGCGGGCAGCGCTCGCCGGCCAGGCAGCGGAAGCGGCCGTCGCGGTCCGCGCCGCAGATGCGGCCCGTCGCCGCGCAATCCTCCCGCCGCTCGTCCCCCTCCTCCTCCCCCACGCACCACTCGGCGACCTCGCCGTTGCAGCGCCCGCGCAACCCCCACCGGCAGCCGGGCGCGGGCACGACGTAGGAAAGGATCCAGGCCTGATCGACGTCGGCGCGGGCCCAGTGGTCCCGGTCGACGCAGGAGGCGTCGCCGCCGTTGAGCGTGCCGACCACGCGGACCACGCCGTCGGAGAACGTGATCAGCCCCGGACTGCCCGAGTCGCCGAAGCAGACCGCGGACTCGCCGCGCCCGTCGGTCTCGTACTGCGCGCGGCCGAGACTGGCGATCACCTCGACCGTCCACCAGCGCCGCGTGTTGTACCCGCCGCCCCCGGGCTCGGTGGTCCCGTAGCCGACGTTCTGCACGGAGCGTCCGACGAAGGCGGGGGTGAGACGCTCGAGCGGCTCGGTGTTGATCTCGATCGGCACGACGTCGGGATAGAGCTCGGAGGCCAGGCCGTCGAGGATGCAGACGGCCTGGTCGTGTTCGGCGGAGCCCTCCCAGAGCGGATTCGAGTGCACCGCGGAGAAGGTGAAGAGATGGTCGGGACGCGCGGCGTCGACGCCGACGGCGAAGCCGATCCCGGAAGCGTCGACGCCATCGACGCAGTGCGCCGCGGTCAGCACGGCGTTGTCGCCGATCAGCGTGCCGGTGCAGAAGTTCCCGCCGCCGCGCGAAACCAGCGCGCCGACGGCGGCCTGCTGTCGCGGGGAGAGGTCGGCCACCGCCGGGTCGGGGTCGGCGACGCCGTTGACGATCGCCCCGGTCCACTCGCCCGGCCCCCCGGTCAGCGGCGCGCCGGTCGTGCCGGTGGGGTTCTTCGTGTCGTCGCCGACGTTGCAGAACATCCCCGGCGGCCACTCCTCGGGAAGCTCCGAACCGCAGGCGGCCAGGAGCGGCAGGAACGGGACGGCGGCGAGGATCCGCATGGTCAGAGGCAGTAGAACCCGAGGCTCGGGCCGGCGTCGCCGCACGTCTGGCCGCAGGCGGCGCAGTCGCGCCGGTAGGTCGTCCCGTCCACGCACCAGACCGCATCGGTGCCCTCGCAACGCCCCTCCCAGGTCAGCCCGCCGCACGGGTCCTCGGGACCGACGAACGGCAGCAGGAACTCGAGGTTGTAGTCGGTGCGCGCGAAATGGTCGTAGTCGACGCAGGACGGGTCGCCCCAGGAAACCGTGCCGGCGACCCGGACGACGCCGTCCGGGAAGGTCCAGAGGCCGGGGCCGCCCGAGTCGCCGAAGCAGACCGACGAGACGCCGCCGCCGTAGACCGTGTAGTCGAACTCGCTGACCGCCGTCACCTCCTCGACCGTCCACCAGCGCAGCGTGTTGTCGCCGCCCCGCGGCGCCGTGGTGCCGAAACCGACGTTCTGCACCACCGAACCGAGGAACCCCTCGGGGAGCGGGGCGCGGTTGATCGGAATGGGCCGGATCTCCGGCACCGCCGCCGCGGCCGGCTCGGCGAGGATCAGCACCGCCATGTCGCCGCGCGCCTGCTCCGCTCCGCCGCCCCACGGCGCGTACTCCGCATTGGCGTGCACCTCGGCGATCTCGAAGACGTGCTCCGGGTCGGCGACGTCCCGCCCCACGGCGAAACGCAGGTCGCCGGGCCGCGCCAGCCCGGCCCAGGAACGCACGCAGTGCGCCGCCGTCAACACCGTGCGCTCGGCGACGAGCGTCGCGGTGCAGGAGTTCGAGAAGCCGCCGCCCATCCAGTCCCGCGAAAGCATCGCGCCGATCGCGAGCACCTGGCCCTCCTCGAGCACCACCACCTCCGGGTCGAACGACTCGGTCCCATCGACGATCCGCGACAGCGTCGAACGCGGTTCCTTCTCGTCGCCGCAGTACGGCGGTTCCTCCGGCCCGGCGTCGTCCACGACGGCGAGGTCCGGATCGGCGTCGGCGTCGGCGTCGGCTCCGGCGTCGGCCGCCGCATCCTCGTCGTCGTCGAACGGTTCGGACGACGCGTAGCACCCTCCGACCAGTCCCGCCAGCAGCAGCACCCGGACGATCGAGACCATGCGCGCCTCCTCCGCTCTCCACCCCGGCCGGTAGGATAACCTTTCGAGGGTCGGGGGGCCAGCGCGTCGACCGGCCGGCGGGGCCCCGCCGGCGGACCGCCTCGATCCAGGCACCCGAGTCGCGCCCGCGCAGGCCCAGGGTGTCGCCGAAGTCCGCATCGCCGGCCGGCGCGAGGCTTCCGTTGCCCACGGCCCTGGCGGGCCATCCGCGAATCACGAAAACGCTGGGCGGATGCGCATGGGAGGGGCGATTTTCGGGGCAGGCTCCAGGAGCGACAGGTCGATCGTGATTCCGCCGGCCTGCAGCCTCGAGCCCGGAGCCTGGAGCCTGGAGCCCGTCAGGCATGGGCGGCGGCGACTTTGGCGAGGCCCTGCGCGCAGGCCACCGCGCGCAGGCCCCGGGGTCTTGACCCGTGGGGTCCCGCGCGGTAGGAGCGCGGCGGGGGCTTTCGCGGCGCCGCCCGGGCGGCGCCGGACGAGAGGCGACGGGCGGCGATGACGTTCTTCGAGGGTCGGGGTCCGGGGGCGGGGGCGGGGCCGGGAAAACCGTTCCGGCAGCACAAGCGCCACAACGTCGAGCTCAAGGTCCACTACGAGGGCAAGGCCGGGTACATCGAGCAGGTGGTCGGGAACATCAGCCTCGGCGGGTTGAAGATCAGCGGGCCGATCACCGACGGGGTGGGCGACCGGGTCGAGCTCTCGATCCTGCTGCCGCACCTGTCGGAGCCGGTCCGCGTCACGGGCGAGGTGGCGTGGGTCGAACGGGAGGGAGGGGGCCCGGAGGCGACGGTCGGCGTCCGCTTCGTCGACCTGACCCCGGACCTCAAGGTGCTGCTCGGCGCCGTCCTGCGGGCGACCGCTTCGCACGAGTAGGCCGGCCGGCGGCCGGCTCGGCGCGGAGCGCGAGGATCTGGTCGGCGATCTCGCAGAAACCCTCGCCGCCGTCGCGCGCGGCGACGTAGGTCGGTTCGTGGACCAGCCGGCCGGCGAAACGCGCGATGTTGGCGACGCCGAACGACAGGGCGAAGCGCGCGAACAGCGGCTCGTCGTTGGGCGAGTCGCCGACGTAGGCGGCGGCGCCGCCGTCGAGCGCCAGGCCGAGTCGTTCCCGGGCGAACCGTTCGCAGGCGGTCCCCTTGTCGAACTCGCCGAACCAGGCGTTGACGTGGATCGAGGACACCTTGGCCTTCGCGCCGACCTCGACGAACCGCTCCCGCAGCTTCTCGGCGACGTCGAGTCCCAGGGGACCGACCTCCTCGGCGAAATCGATCGCCACGTCGGAGATGCGGAACGGCTGGTCGGCGGCGATGCGGCACGGCGGGTGTTCGCGGACGAGCCGGAAGGCGGTCTCGAGCAGCCGGGCCTGGTCGGCCTTCATCTCCTTCGGACTGCGGGCGTACCAGCGGCACATCGCGCCCCGCTCGTCGAGCCAGAAGGCGACGGCGCCGTTCTCGGCGACGACGCCCGCGACGGGCCACAGGCGGGCGATCGGGTCGGCCCATCCCGCCGGCCGGCCGGTGACCGGCACGACCGACAGGCCCGCCTCGCGCAGCCGCCACAGGGCCCCGTACGCGGCGGCGCCGAGACGCCCGCGGGTGGTCAGCGTGTCGTCGATGTCGCAGAAGATCGCGCGCAACCCCGCGGCGACGGCCCGCGACAGCGCGGAGAGCGGCTGCATCGGCATGGTCAATCCACCTCCAGGAACACGCACTTGAGGTACTGGCCTTCGGCGAAGGCCGGCGGCACCGGGTGGTCGGGGCCGGCGCCGCGCAGGGCGAGGACGCGGGTCGAGCGGCGGGCTTCGGCGGCGGCGAGACCCACGGTGCGCAGGAACTGGTCGGGGCGCACCCGGCCGGAACACGAACAGGTGACCAGGAGGCCGCCGGGGGAAACCACGCGCAGCGCGGCGCGGTTGAGCGGCAGGTACTTGCTCTTGAGCGCCTTGTCCACGTCGCCGGTGCGGCGGGCGTACTTGGGCGGATCGAGGATCACGACGTCCCAGGTCTTCTGCGCGCGGGCGGCCTGCTCGAGGAAGCGCCGGGCGTCGTCGCGGAGGAAGCGCACCCGGTCCGAGACCCCGGCGTGCTCGGCGTGCCGCTGCGCGGCCAGCAGCGCCTGGGCGCTCGTGTCCACGCCGTCCACCTCGGCCGCCCCGGCCTTGGCACAGGTCACCGAGAACGCGCCGACGTAGCAGCACAGGTCCAGCACCCGCTGGCCCCGGACCAGCCGGGCCAGCAGCCGCCGGTTCTCGCGCTGGTCGAAGTAGAACCCCGTCTTCTGCCCCGACAGCGGATCGACCGCGTACGCCAGGCCGCTTTCCTCGAAACACGCCGGCGGCTCATACTTCCCCCGCACCGGCAGCCGGTTGCTCTCGAACCCCTCCAGCCGCTGGAGCTCCTCGTCGGGGATCTCCACGATCGCCCGCGGCCGCAGCAGCTCGCCGAGCGCGTCGAGCACGATGTGTTCGCGCCGTTTCATCCCGAGCGAGGTGAACTGGACGGCGATCACGTCGCCCAGCCGGTCGGCGACGAAACCCGGCAGCCCGTCCCCCTCCGCGTGCACCAGCCGGTAGCCGGTGGTGTGGTCCGACGGCAGACCCATCAGCCGCTGGCGGCGGTGCACCGCGCGCGACACGGCGTCGTGGAAGAACGCGTCGTCGATCGTCTCGGCGGGCCGGCGGGCGAGCATGCGGACGGCGAGCGCCGAGCGGGACGAGTAGAAGCCGCAGCCGAGAAGCTGGTTGTGCTCGTCGAGGACATCGACGATGTCGCCGTCCGCGGGCCGTCCGTCGACATGCAGCACCGCCTGGGCGTAGACCCACGGGTGTCCGGCCCAGATCGCCAGGACGTGGCCCTTCGACGCCCGCAGCACCACGCTCGCCATCGGCCGGGAATCTAGCAGGGTTCGCGCGGGAAGGGGAACCGGGCGTCACAACGGTCGGGCGCCGTAGTCCCGCCGGATCCGCACCGCCGGCGCGTCGACACCCGTCG
>JAAZOP010000153.1 GCA_012797735.1 Myxococcales bacterium | reverse complement strand
CTGGCCCGGCGCCGTGAACGCCGCCGCCGAGGCCGCCCCGTTCGACGGCCTGCCGTTGCTCGAAGGATGGGGCGTCGCCCCGCACGATGATCCGGGCGGCGCCATGCGCCTGTCCTGCTGGTTCACCCGCGACCCGCAGGACGGGATCGTACCGTGGGCCGCCAACGTCCCGGGCCTGGCCGGGACGAGCGACGAACCCCGCGTCTTGGCCTGGGACGTCTTCGGAAACCGCATCGTCGCCCGCGTCTCCAGGCGAGCCTGACCCGAACCGCCGGTTTCTTCCCGAAGCCGCGGGTTCCTCGGACGACCGCCCCGGTCCGCTTCGCTCCGCGCGGTCTCACGGGAAAATCCGACCCGACGCCGGACGCCGGCCCTCTCGTCCCACGATCATGTCTACCAGGACCGGACGGTCGATGGGGAGCCTGACCCGACGCCGGAGGCCAGCCCTTTCGTCCCGCCGGCTCCCTGCCCGTGGGGCGGCCGTCCTTCCCGGGGGCGGCCCTTCTCCCCAGGATCACTTCTTCCAGGCGGCGACGAACCGTGCGATCGAACGGTCGTACGTCCGTTCGACGTCGGGCGGAAAGAAACACCCCGGGATCTCCCCGTGGTCCCGGTGGTAGGCCACGCAGAGACAGCACCGGCCCTTGCGCGAGCACGACTCATAGGTGCAGGTGCAACTCGCGAGGTTGCGATCGAAGGTCTCGCAATTCTTCGGCTTCATCGTTTCGCCCTCCGGGGTCGCGCCGGGTCGCTCAACGGTAGCGGTAGTACAGGACCGGGCCGCCGTCCGACTCCAGGGTGAGCTGCTCGGAGCGGTCGTCAATCAGGAAGGGCGACCGCAGGACCTCGTCGACCGCCGATCCGCGGTCGAGGAGCACGACGGTGCCCTGTTCGGTGAACCAGGTGCCGGAACTCTCGACGGGGGGTGCGAGCAACCCCTGGTCGGAGCCGACGCGGCTGATGCGGCGGGTCCATTCGCCGTTGGCGCCCAGCACGAGGTCATCGACGGTGACGGTGGAGGAGGCGGCGTCGTGGGTCGAGGCGACCCAACCGCCGACCAGCGCCGCCTCGCGCCGGCGGGCCACCACCCGGCGCGTCTCGGCGCGCCCGGTGTCTTCCGGCGCCTGCGCCGCTCGCATCCCGGCATCCGCCGGCCCGTCCGGCGCGCCGTCGGTCGTCCCGGGCGCGTCCGCCGGTTCGCCGGCGTCGGCCTCGTCCGGGGCGGTGGCGTCGGGCGAGTCGGCCCCGGGCCCTGTTGCGCCGGCGCCTGCGGCCGCCTCGGCCGCCACCGGGGAAGCGTCCCCGGCGTCCTGCGCACCGACGGCGGAGGCGAAGACCAGCGTGGCGGCGGCGAGCAGGACGAAGACGGCGAGCGGACGTGCGTTCATCGGGGAGCGAACATACCGCAACGCTCGCCTCGAGGCCAGTGGATCAGCGCGGCGGGTGGTACAGGCCGGCGTCGTCCGCACCGAGCATGCCGGCGTCGAAAGAACGGCGATCGACGGGGATCAGGCGGCGGATCATGGCGGGCGTCAGCAGCGCCCGGTGGGGCAGGGCGTCGAGCCGCTCGGCCACCTCGTCCAGTCGTTCGTCGCAGGTGGTCCAGTCGAACGGGATCGAGCGCAGGTCGAGCGGGCGGGAGTAGGACCGCAGGGTGCGGCGCCCCTCGATGCTGAAGTAGTCGTCGAAGTAGGATAGTACCAGTTCCCGCAGCGAGCGATGGATCGGCTCGCGCCAGCGGAGGCCGGTCATGTTGGACTTCGCCACCGCCCCCAGGTGGCGGCCGCGCCGGAAGACGGCGATCACGTGGTCGTCGTCGCGTACGGCGCGCAGATCGACCACCTGCGGCGGGAACCCGGCGCGCCAGAGCGCCGCGGCGGCGAAGAGCGCGCCGTCGAAGCAGTGCGCGCGCCGATCCCGCAGCACGCTGCGCGGCGCGCGGTAGAAGTGGTCGGTGCTGTACGGGATATCGTCCAGAAAGGCCTGGATCCGTTCGGGGCGGTCGAGCGCCGCCAGTTGACGGCGCTCGGCGGGCGTCGAGCCGAAGCCGTACCTCGCCGGTCGCACAGTCATCGTCGCCTCCCGCGCCTCCGTGTCGCGCCAGCGGGGCCGGCTCGCCGCATCGCCCGCCGGACCGACCTCGCCGCGGCGACCGGCGCCCCGACCGTCGGAGCGAAAGTAGTACGGTCCACTGCGGCGAGTCCAGCCGTCCCCGGAAGCCGGTGGGACGTCCATTCCTCGCGTCGGTCACGCCCGCGCGCGATGCCCCCTCACAGGAACAAAAGCAGGCTGAGCGCCATCACCGCCATTCCGGCCACCAGGCCGTAGATCGCCAGATGACCCTGGCCGTACTCGCGCGCCGCCGGGAACAGTTCGTCGAGCGAGATGAACACCATGATGCCGGCCACGCCGGCGAAGAGGAAGCCGAACACGAGCGGCGAGAGGAACGTCCGCAGCACGAGGAAACCGATCAGCGCTCCGACCGGCTCGCTGACGCCGGAGAGGAACGAGAGCCAGAACGCTTTTCGGCGGGAGCCGGTCGCGTAGTAGATCGGGACCGACACGGCGATGCCCTCGGGGATGTTGTGGATCGCCACCGCGACCGCGATCGACACGCCGATCGTCGGATCGGTCAGCGCCGAGGCGAACGTCGCCAAGCCCTCCGGGAAGTTGTGGATCCCGATCGCCAGCGCCGAGAGGAGTCCCATCCGCATCAGGCGGTTCCCGCCGCCGGCCGCGGGCGCCGCCCGTTCCGGCATCCCGGCGGCCGCCGCGGCTTCCGCCGAGCACTCCCGCAACTGCTCCAGCGGCCGCGCCTCGTGCGGGTTCTCGTAGGACGGGATCAGCCGATCGATCGCCGCGATCAGGACGATGCCCGCGAAGAAGCCGGCCGTGCCCAGCCACGCCGCCGTTGTCGGGTCGCGCACCGCCGCGATCGATTCGACCGCCTTCGTCAGGATCTCGGTGAACGACACGTAGATCATCACGCCGGCGGAAAAACCGAGCGCGGCCGACAGGAAACGCGTGTTCGTCGTGCGCGCGAAGAAGCCGATTGCGCTGCCGATGCCGGTCGCGAGCCCGGCGAGCAGCGTGAGACCGAAGGCGAGCAACACGCGGTCGTCCACCCGCAAGCACCTCCGGCACGGCTCGTATCACAGACCGCGCCCCCAATCCAGGCCGCCCCGGCCCGCAGCAGGAATCGCCGCGCCGACCCGGCTCCGGAAGGGCCTCCGCCGCGGAGCCTCGGGGGTTCCGCCAGAGGCAGGAAACACGGTCGTCCCGCGCCGTGAAGGGCTCCGGTCGGCGCCGCGACCCGTCTCAGAGCGCCGTCCGCAAGCGGGCGAGCAGTTCGGCGGCCGCCGGCCCCGCGACGCGCCCATCCTACGGCCGGGACGCCGGAACGATCCACGACCGGGACGACCGGCCGGGGTGCTACGGAGCCGGCAACAGGTTGTCGAGTTGCGGGGTCCAGGCGCCGGGCTCGCCGCCGCACTCGGGGCGCGCGCGCCGCCAGGCGAAGCGGACGACCGGCTGCAGCGGCGGCTCGAACGTCCGCAAATTCGCCATCGCCCGGCACAGCGGTTCGCCCGCCTCCGTCCGCCCCCACGCCGCCATTCCGGCGAACAGCGCGAGCGCCCGTGCGCGGCGCGGGATCTCCGCGCCAACGATCTCGGTCATCGCGGGGAAGACGATGGCGTGGAGGCAGTTCACGTCCGGACCCTGCTCCGGCACGCAGCGCTCGACGTCCAGCACCGCCGCCAGTTCCCGCAGCGTCTCCTCGGCCCGACCCGCGTCGAGCCACGCGACGAGCGACGCGGCGCCCTGCGCGAGCGGGCCGGGCGTGTCGTCGGGCGCGACCGCGGCGAGCGCCGCCGGCAGCCGGCCGCCGTCCTCCGCGCACCCCGCCGCTTCCTCGGCGCCCGGCGCCCGGCACAGTTCGAGGAACTCCTGGAGCAGCGGCTCGAAGGCCCGCGGTTCCCGGGCGGTCATGCCGTCCTGCCAGTACCACGGCACGGCGACGTACGGCGGCGGCGTCAGCCCCGCGGGTCGCTCGACGGTCCGCGCGACGGGCCGCGCTGCCGGACCCCGCGGCGGCCGGAACACCGTCACCTCGCCCCGGACCCGCGCCAGCTCCCGCACCAGCCGTTCCAGCTTGCCGAGCGTCGCGGCGTCGGGACGGACGGGGTACAGGCGGAACACCGACAGCAACTCCTCGAGCGGCAGGATCGCCCGCAGGCGGTCGAAGGTCACGCCGTCGGGCGCCGGCGCGCGCGCCTCGGAGCGGAGCTTCACATACAGGTAGGCGGCGAGGATCCGGGCGGCGATGTGGTCGCACCGCGGGCCCAGCGGCTCCTCGTCCCGCAACCACGGGAACTGGTCGTAGCACCCGTGCAGGGTCGGCATTCCCTGCCGCACGAACTGCGGCAGGCGGCGCAGTTCGAGACAGTACTCGTGGGCGGCCTCCCGTCCGGTCACCTCGGCGCACTGGTCGTCGGTCAGTCCCCAGTCCCGCGCGGGCGGAGTTCCGGCCTTCCGGTCGGCACAGTAGGCGAGCTGCGAGGCGTGGATCTCGCGCATGTGGGTCCAGCAACGGGCATCGGCGATGCCGAGCCGCGGGACGTCCACGCCGCGCATCTCGCCCGCGTAGCGGGTGGCGTAGGGCTGCACCCACTTCTTGCAGTAGGCGGTCCGCTGTTCCTCGGAGAAATCGGTGCGCCACTTCGCCACGTCTTCGCGCGCCTCGCGTTCGGGCACCGCGCAGGTGACGAGCGCGTCGCGGTAGGCATCGAACCGGAACAGCTCCGACCGCTCGGGCATCGTCGTCGTCCAGGCCGGCTCCTCGCCGTCCTCGGCCGTCGCCGCGGCGGCCTTGGCCGGCGGCGGGTAGAGCCGGAAAGCCGGGGCGTTCGCGCCCGTCTGCTCCAGCGCCCGCAGGAACGCGAGGTCGTGGACCAGGAAGCGGTACTGGTCGAGCTGCGCGCGCAGCCGGGTCAGGTACTCGTCGAGTCCCGTGGCCGGGTCGTCGCGCCGGAACACGGCGAAGAAGGCGTGCGCCGCGTCGGCCCGCAGCGACAGCACGGCGGGGTCGGTTCCCGCGAAGCTCGCGAAGCGCAGCGTTCCCGTCGTCCCCGCGGGCGGCGCCACGAGCGCGCTGCGGGTCATCAGTTGCAGCAGCGTGTGGAGCACCGGCGGAGTCGGCCGCTGCCAGGCCACCACCGCCTCCAGCAGCCGCGGCACCAGCGCCGTCGCCCGCCGCGGCCTGCCGGCGTCGTCGAATCGGCCGCGGGGCTGCAGCACGAGCGCCGGGAACGATTGACTCGTCGAGATCGGGAACCCGGCGCGCTGGTCGAATGCGAAGCGGATCAGCCGCAGGACGAGATCCAGCGCCGCGTCGTTCTCGCCGGTGACGCCGAGCCACCCCAGGCCGCGGGCGGCGGCCACCGCCCGCCACAGCCGCTCGTACACGGCGGCATGGCCGTGTTCCACGTCGGCCAGCACGGACAGTTCGCGCTGCACGTCGTCGAAGACCCGCGCCAGCAGGTCGCGGCACAGCGCCCGGTCGGTCGGCGCGGCGTCCGGGCCGCGCAGCGCCGCGATCAGCGTGTGCGCCGCCCCGCGCGTCTCGCCCCCGGTCCGCGTGCGCGGGTTATCGAGGAAACCCGCCAGCGTGTCGTGGATCGGCTTCACCGCCGCCGACAGCTCCGGCGGAGCCGCCGGGCGCCGGCCACGCCCCGCCGCCGCAACAGGCGTCGCCGCCGGCTCCTCTCCGCCCAGCAGGCCCGGATACAACTCCACCAGCGCATCGTGCAGCTTCCGCGCCTCGATCACTTGCGCCGCCCAGTCGTCGGTTCGTCGCAGCAACGCCTCGAACAGCCGTTCGATCTGCGCCCCGGGGCCGTTTCCGGCGAGCGGCCGGCCGTCCCGGGAGGGCGGGAGCGCGTCGATCGCGAGATCGACGGACAGTTCCCAGACGTGCTCCGTCTCGAGACCCCAGTCGAAGCGGGCCTCGGGCTTGTCCGGGTCCTTCCCCGCATTGCAGGTCGCCTTCGCGGGGTCGCCGCCGCCGTCGGCCCACGCCGCCAGCACCCGGCGCGACTCCTCGCAGGCGACCCCGAGCGTGTCGCCGCAGGGTTGGGCCAGCAGCGCGACCGTCTCCGCCGGCGCCACCTCCTCCAGGCCCGACTCCCGCGCCTCGGGGCCCAGGGCGGCGGCCAGTCCCCGCAGGACCGCCAGCAGCACGGCGTCCCGCTGGCGCTCCCCCAGCACCGCCAGTCGCACGAGCGCGCGATGGGCCCAGGGCTCGAGCGGAACAGCCTCCGGCTCCGCGCCGGTCCCGTAACGGAGCCCGTTCCGCAACATCGCCTCGAACAGCGCCGCGGCCAGCCCGTCCAGTCCCGCTTCGTCGACCAGCGGGGCCAGGGTGAAGGCGGCCTCCAGCGCGGCCCGGTGGACGGAGACGTCCTGCCAGCGCGGGGACTCGCGCAGCGCATCGAGCAGCACGGGCAGCAGGCGGGATTGGAGGGCCGTGCCGTTCGGCGACTGCACCGCCGCCAGCAGGCCGCCCAGCGCCTCCACCAGCGCCCGCTCGTGCACCTCCGGCGCCGTCCCGGCCGCCGCGCGCGCGGCACGGTCCGCACAGCCCCAACTCGCCCGGATCGCCCGGGCCAGTTCCGCCACCCGGACCGCCGCCTCCGCCAGCCGGTCGGGCGTCAGGCGCGGGGCGAGCGCGGCGAGCATGCGGCCGGCGAACACCCGCGGGTCGGTCGGCGAGCGGAGGTCGCCGGGCGTCGCGACGCCGGCCGGCAGCACGCGGGCGGCGAGGGCATCGACCTTCGCCGGGTCGCCGATCGCCCCCGCGATTCGCGTCAACAGCTCGAACGCCTTCGCCTTCACCTCGGCCGGCGCCTCCGGCGGCTCGAACTTCTCGATCACCGGCTGGAACCAGCCCGCCGCGGCCTCGCCGAGCGCCCGGGCGCGCTCCACCGGATCTTCGATCGCCTCCTTGGCCGCGATCTGTTCCTCGATCTCGAGCAGCACCTGCATCGCCGGCGGGGGCGGCGGCGGCGCGTCGGGCGGCGGCCGGAACGTGTCCTCGGACGGCGCGGGCGGCGGCGGCGCCTCGTCCTTCGAACAGCCGACCGCGAGGGCGGCGGCGAGGGCCAGCGCGGAGACCAGACATCGCATCATCGGTCGTTTCCCTCCTGCCGGGAAGGACACGCCTATCACGGAGGAGACGGCGCCGCAACGCGCCCCTGCGCCCTCCCGCTCGCTACGTCTACGTCCCCGCGCCCGGCGCCCGCAGGGGCCTAGGGCGCCGCGCACGGCGTGGGCGGCCAGACCGTGAAATCGATCGAGTTCTCGTTCCGGTCGCGGCCGGGCGGAATGCGTTGCAGCGACTCGCCCGTCGCGTCATCCGTCGGCGCCGGCGACCCCTCGCCCCACCCGACCACGGGACCCTCGTACGCCACCTGGTCCAGCACGACGGGGCTGCCCGACGAGCCGTCGACGAGCGCGACGGCGTCGCCGTCGGTCGTCGTCGCCGGTCCGTTCTCGATCAGGCTCGTTCCCCCGCTGCCGAGGATCTGCATCGATGGGCAGGCGGGGATCGATGCGAGCAACGCGCTCGAACCGACCACGTGGAACGCGCCCGGGGCGAGCGACGAGCAGGTGAGCGTCTGAGTGCGATAGCGGGACGGGCCGACGCCGTTGATGAACTGGAGTTCCAGGCCGGCGCACGACACCGTCGAGGCGCCCGCGTTGTACAGTTCGACGAACTCGAGGTTGTCCGTTCCGTCCTGGTCGTAGTCGATCTCGCTGATCACGATCACCGCGGGTGGCGGTGCCGCGTCCTCCTCCGGGATGTCCTCGGCCGCATCGCCGTCGTCCAGTTCATCCGCGGGCGCGTCTGCCGGCGCGTCCCAGGCGTCGATGCCCTCCCCGGTCTCGCCGTCGACGACGCCGTCGGGCCCGTCCGGACCGTCGGGTCCGTCGACCACCACGTCGGGCCCGGCGACGTCTTCGGCATCGCCGTCGCCCCCCTCGACGTCGCCGGCATCGACGTCCGCGGCGTCGACCTCGCCGGCGTCCTCGGCGTCGGCATCGCCGTCGGCGTCGGCATCGGCATCGGCATCGCTTGCGCCGAGCATCTCGATTTCGATGCGCACCGTGGCGCGCTCGCCGGCGGCCAGGACGAGTTCCACGCAGCCGGTGCCGAACCGGTCCGTGCCGTCGTCGTCGCGGTACACCTCGACGTAGATCGTGCGCGGCCCGGCGGGAACCTCGAGCGTCGCCTGGAGGGCGGCGGAGCGGACGAGGCCGGAGGTGGCGAGGGGGGCGAGGCCCGGGTTGGCGACGCGGTGGCCGGTGCAGCCCTGGGCGGTGAGGTCGAAAACGACGACGCGCATCGAGCGCATCTCGTCGCGAAGGGCGCTGCCGGTGAGGGCGGCGACCAGGGTGCCCGCGCCGCCCGGCGTCGCGTCGCCGGAGCAGGAAACGGACGCGGCGGACAACACGGCCGGGAGCGCGAACGCGAGCGCGGCGAACGACGGGACGGCGGTACGGCCGGCGACCACCCCGTTCCTCCTCGAAGCCGGATCATGCCACGTCGGCCGCCGTCCCGCCAAGCACGGGACACGCCCCCGCGTCTTCCAGTCGGGGGCGAAGGGAGGCGAGATGCTCGAGGCGGGCACGGATGCGGTGTCCTCGGCGCTGGGGGAGATCCTGGGGATCGAAGAGGAGCGGGTGGCCGCGGCGGCCGAGGCGCGGCGCGAAGAGGCGAGAGGGTCGGGGAAGGCCGCGCGCGGGCGGGCGTCTCAGGCGAGGTCGCAGGCGGGGAAGAAGAACGACAACTCCCGGTCGGCGGTCTCCGGCCCGTCCGAGCCGTGGACGGCGTTGCGGCGGACGTCCTCGCCGTACAGCGCACGGAGCGTCCCCGGGGCCGCCTGCGCCGGGTCGGTCGCGCCCATCAACTCGCGCCAGCGCCGGATCGCGTCCTCGCCCTCGAGCGCCAGGACGACGACGGGGCCCGAAGTCATGAACGCGACGAGCGGTTCGAAGAACGGCCGGTCGCGATGGACGTCGTAGAACGTCCGCGCCTGCGCCGGCGTGAGTCGCATCATCCGCAACGCCAGGATGCGCAGGCCGGCTTCCTGGATCCGCCCGACGATCGCACCCACCAGGGCCCGCTCGACGGCGTTGGGCTTGATGATCGCCAGCGTGCGTTGGACGGCCATCGGTTCACCGTCCCCTCTTCCCCGAACGCTTCTTCGGTCGGGAGAGAGCCGGTTTCTTCGCCGGACCTTTCCGTGTCGCGGTCTTGCCCGCGGCGGACCTCCCGGGGGCGGCCGCCCTCTTCGGCGCGGGTCGCCCGGCCGGCGCCCGGCGGACCTCGACGTGCCGGCGGGGCGCCGGGCGGGCGGCGAGGGCAGCCCGGAGGGTGACGCCGATCTCCGCCGGGTTGGCGGTGACGGCGACGCCGGCGGCGCGCAGCGCCTCGATCTTGTCGGCGGCCTTGCCGGAGGAGCCGGAGATGATGGCGCCGGCATGGCCCATCCGCTTCCCCGGGGGGGCAGTGACGCCGGCGATGAAGGCGGCCACCGGTTTGCGCACGTGCTCGCGGATGAACGCCGCGGCGCGCTCCTCGGCGGCGCCGCCGATCTCGCCGATCAGCACGACGGCGTCCGTGCCGCGGTCGGCTTCGAAGAGCGTCAGCGCGTCGACGAAATCGATGCCCCCGACCGGGTCGCCGCCGATGCCGATGCAGGTCGACTGGCCGATGCCGAGGGCGCTGAGTTGCCAGACGGCCTCGTAGGTCAGCGTGCCGGAGCGGGAGACGACGCCGACGCGACCGGGCCGGTGGACGTAGCCCGGCGCGATGCCGACCTTGCACTCGCCCGGGGTCAGCACGCCGGGGCAGTTGGGCCCGACCATCCGCACGCCCTTCTCGTCGAGCAGCCGGCGGACGGCGATCATATCCAGCGTGGGAATGCCCTCGGTGATCACGACGACGAGGCGGACGCCGGCCGCGGCCGCCTCGGCGATGGCATCGGCGCAGAACGCGGGCGGCACGAAGATGCAGCTCGTGTCGGCACCCGTCTCGGCGACGGCGCGCGCCACGGTATCGAACACCGGCACGCGGTCGTCGAACTTCGAACCGCCCTTGCCGGGCGTCACCCCCGCGACGACCTGCGTCCCGTACGCGATCATCTGCCGCGCGTGGAACGAACCGGCGCCCCCGGTGATTCCCTGGATCACGACCCTGGTGTTCTTGTCGACGAGGATGCTCACGGTCTCACGCTCCTTGCCCGCGCGCCAAGGCCACGGCCTTGCGGGCCCCGTCGTCCATGTCCTGGCCGACCACGATCGAGAGGCCGGAATCGGCGAGCAGTTGCCGGCCGCGCTCGACGTTCGTGCCCTCCAGACGGACGACCAGCGGCACCCGGATGCCGGCCTCCTGCACCGCCGCGATCACCCCCTCGGCCAGCACGTCGCACTTGAGGATGCCGCCGAAGATGTTGACGAAGATCGCCTTGACCGACGGGTCCGAGAGGATCACCTTGAACGCCAGGGCCACCTGATCCTTGCTGGCGCCGCCGCCGACATCGAGGAAGTTCGCCGGTTCGCCGCCGTGGTGCTTGAGGATGTCCATCGTCGCCATCGCCAGACCGGCACCGTTGACCATGCAGCCGATGTCGCCGTGCATCCGGATGTAGGAGAAGCCCGCCGCCCGCGCCGCGGCCTCCGCCGGGTCTTCCTCCGTCGGGTCCGCCAGCGCCTCGCGGTCCTTGTGACGATAGGCGGCGTTGTCGTCGAGGTTGACCTTGGCGTCGAGGGCCAGTACGTCGCCGCTGCGCAGCACCACCAGCGGGTTGACCTCGACCAGCGCGCAATCCTCGGCGACGAACACACGGTACAAAGCCTGCAACACCCGCGCGAGCTTCCCCGTGGCCGGCTCGCCCAGTCCCAGTCCGTAGGCCAGGTCGCGCGCTTCGAAGGGACGCATCCCGTAGGCCGGGTCGATCGCCCGCGTCAGGATCTTCTCGGGCGACCGGCGCGCCACCTCCTCGATCTCCATCCCCCCCTCGCTCGACAGCATCACCACCACGCGCCGGCGCTCCCGGTCGGGCACGACCGACGCGTACAACTCGCGGGCGATGTCGAGTCCCTGCTCGACGAGCAACCTGCGAACGACCTTGCCCTCGGGGCCGGTCTGGTGGGTGACGAGCGTCATGCCCAGGATCTTCTCGGCGGCGGCGCGCGCCTCGGCGACGCCCCGCACGACCTTCACGCCGCCGCCCTTGCCGCGACCGCCGGCGTGGATCTGGGCCTTGACCACCACCGTCTCGTTCTTCGTCTCCTCGATCACCGCCCTAGCCGCCGCCTCGGCTTCCTCCACCGAGAAGGCGACGCGACCGACCGGGACGGGGACTCCGGCCTTCCGCAGCAGGTCTTTCCCCTGGTGCTCATGTAGTTTCATTCGTGATTTCCTCCAGTTGGACCGGTGTCCCTGCAGCCCGGCGGAGCGCCCGGCGCGGACCGCCTCCGGGACGGCCTCGATCGAGGCCCCCATAGCGGGTTCGTTTCGGAACGTCAACTGGGGATCCGCGGCGATTTTCCTTTGAATGGGTCGGCCACCGCCCCGGTCCATAGACCGCTGCGGATGTTCAGCCGCCTCCGGTGGCCCCCTTCCGGACGCGGCCGAAAGATGCTATGGAACCGAGGGGCAGAGGAGGGTGGCCATGAAGCGAGCGGGATGGATGCTGACCGTGGCGGTGCTGCTGGTCGGGGCGTTCGCGCCGGATGCGGAGGCGCAGCGACGGCGCCGCGGCGAGTCGGCGGCGACTCCGGCGCCCGCGCCGGAGCCGACGGAGCCGAACGCGAACATCGTCGCCTTGATGAACGGGCTGACCTGGGGCATGAGCCGGGACCAGGTGATCGCGGTCGTCAAGGAGGAGATCAAGCAGAAGTACTGGCCGCAGATCCAGGCGGTGCAGGACGACGGCGTGGCCGAGCAGAACCTGCGCAACCGGATGGAACGGGACCAGCAGAAGTTCGTCGATAGCTGCGTGAAGTTCGACGGCCAGGAGACGCCGTGGAACGTGTCGATGATCGACCAGGAGTTCACCCACAACAACCAGGAGGAGATGTGCAAGTACGACCGCGGCGATTCGGTCGACTTCTACTTCTTCATCCGGGGCAAGCTGTGGAAGATCTTCCGGTCGCTCGGCGGGCAACTCGCCACCGCGCCGCCGGTGTTCGATGACATGCGGGCGCAGATGGAGGCGCAGTTCGGTCCGGGCGAATCGCTGACGTCGCTCAACGAGTATACGCTGGTGACGACGACGTACGGGGTGAAGTGGATCGATTCGCAGACCGAGATGCAGCTGCGGTGGCTGGACCTGTACGGCGTGTTCGCGATCGTCCTGGCGGACCGGGCGACGCTGGGGAACCTGTCGAACCTGCGCCGGGTGACGACGACGTCCGAGCGGGCGGGGTCGGGTCTGACGCAGGCCGTGACCGAAGGGGTGCCGACGGATGGGAATGCGGACATCGTGCAGCGCATCCGCGGCCAGCGCCCCGACCCGAACGCGCCCGCCAGGCCCTGACCTCGTCGTCCCCGACGCTTCACTCCGGTGCCACGGGTCCTTCGGACGCGCGGCGCTCCCCGTCGATCGAAGCCTCGACCTCGGCGATCGCCGGGAAGGCCCGGCGCAGGAGCGGAACCACGATCTGTTCGTGCGTCACCGACAGCCCCGGGCAGCCGGCGCAGGTGCCGGAGTAGCGCAGCACGACCCGACCGGTGACGGCGTCGGCCTTGCGCAACTCGACCCGGCCCCGATCGATAGCCACCAGCGGCTGGACTTGGCTCTGCAGGTACTCGCGCAGGAGCTCGTCGGTGGGGAAGGGCGGGGAATCGGCGGCCACGCGGCCCGGTGCTCCTAGCGGATCGCGCCGATCTTCGAGATCGCTTCCTTGATCGCCGCGGCGATGGCGCCGGCGGTGTCGCCGAGCGCGATCAGGCGCTCCTGGTACTGCTGCGCGAACAACGAATCGTACGCCTCGACCAGCGCCAGCGCCGGAGCCGGGTCGATCGCCAGCGCCCAGAGGTCGGGGCGCGCCCGGAAGGACTGGAAGAACAACTCGACGTCCTTGTCGTCGAAGCCGCCGTCGCCGTTCAGGTCGTTCCAGCGCGAACCGGCGACCGCACCGACGACGAACAGGTAGCGGTTCGAAGCCGGTACGCCGGTCCCTTCCCCCCCGACCACGACCGACAGCAGGTTCTTCGCCGCCGGCGCCTCGGCTCCCTCGCCCTCCGCCGGCGGCTGCCCCTCGGCCGGCGCGGGCGGCTCGATTCCGAGCGCCGTCAGTGCCACCGGGTCCTCGACCAGCCCGACCTGTCCCGTCAGACCGTACAGCCGCCCGATCTTCGACAGGTCGCCCGACCATCCCTCGCTCCCGAGCGACCCCCAGAAGTCCTTGTCGAAGGCGACGACGTAGCGCGTGGGACCGAGGTGCTTCGCCAAGAGGTCCGCGGTGCCGGCAGTCGAGCCGAGCTTCTCGCCCAGGCTCTTGAAGTAGCCGAGCATGTCCGCCTGCCACGCCTCGGTGACGTTCTTCCCCGCCTCGTAGGCCGCCACCGCCGCCGACAGGACGTTCGAGACGTCCATCTTGCCCTTGGCCATCTCGTCGAGGAACTGCTGGCACGAGGTGACGGTCTTCTGCTTCTCGGGGTTGTTCTTGTACTTGGCGATGTACGACTGGCACTGCGCTTCCTTGGCGAAACCGGCCGCCGACAAGGCCCCGACCTGGAATGCGTAGCGCGCCCAGGCCGTGCGGGTGTCCGTGACGTGCACCCGGATCTGCTCGTTGAACCGGTTCCACAACGCGATTGCCCGCAGCACCGGCCCGATCGTCTCGTTGGCGAACGCCGACAGGTTCCCGACCACCAGCGCCTCGCCGGTGATGTCGTCGGCCTTCCCCAATTCCGTCTGCTGCAACCGTTCCAGGTCGTCCGTGTCATCCGCGATCGTCCGGAGGATGGTCTGCGGGTCGCGGGACGTGATCGCGTCGTTGATGTTCTTCTTGAGCTCGTCCAGCTTGTCCTGGAACAGCTTGATCTTCGGCTGGTGCGCCTTCTCCAGGCCGTCCTGGATCTTGCGGGCGTGCTCGACCGACGCCTCCATCACCTTGTTGCGGCTCTCGTTGGAGCCGAGCAGCCAGCCCAGGGTGACGCCGATCACCAGTCCGCCGACCCCGAGCATCGCGTAGAACCCGATCTGCCGCTTCTGGTCCTTGAGAGTCGTCAGGTCCTTCAGCTGCTTGTCGTCCAACACGACCTGCTCGACGTCGATCGCACCCTCGCGCGGTCCCACGGGCTGCGCGGCGGTGCCGAACGGGTCGTGCTTGTCCACCTCGGGCCGCGCGGGCTCCGCCGCGAACGGCGGCGGCGCGAGGCCGGGCAGACCGGGAAGCGCGGGACCTGCGGTCTTCGCCGGGCCGCCCACACCGGGAATGCCCGGAACGCCGGGGATGCCCGGCACCCCGGCCGGGGGACGCGCCGCCGGCGCCGCGGCCTTCGCCGGGCCGCCGACGCCGGGAATCCCCGGGATGCCGGGAATGCCCGGCACGCCCGGCACGCCGCCCGGTGCGGCCGCGCCCAGCCCCGGAATCCCGGGAACTCCCGCACCCGGAATCCCCGGCAACGCTCCCGGCGTCTTTCCACCGGCCGGCGGCGCCACCAGGGTCCGCGCCGTACCCAGGCCGAGCTTCGCGCGCAGGTCGTCGACCTTCTTCTGCCCGTCGCCGGCCGCCCCACTCGGCGGTGCCGAGCCGCGAGCCGGCGGGGCTCCGCGGTCCTCTTCGACGGTGACCTCGTTGTCGTCCGAGTCGTTTGTGTCGCTCACGCTTGTGTCCTCCGGTGCGGTTGCGGCGCGCCCGTCCCGCCCACGGCGTGCCCTCCCAGACTGCTGGGCGGAAAGTAGCGGCATCGCTCCGAGAATGTCAAGGAGCGGAAACGGCAAGCAGAAGACGCAGACGGCATCGCGGCGGCCTCGCCCGCGCGTGCGCCGCGCGCGGTCCCGGCGCGGTCGACCAGGCGCGACGCCGCGGCGAAAAGTTGACACCCTCCTCGGTCCGCGCGTATTCGTGACCCATGAGCCGGGCGCTCGGCATCCTTCGGGCCCGCCGCGTCGTCGCGGTCACGCTGGTCGCCGCCTGCGGCGGCCTCGCCCTCTTCGCGCCGGCCGCGCGGGCGGCCGGAGAGGAACCGGGCGTCGCCGACGAACAGCGCGACGGACGCACGCGAGCCGAACGGCGCCGCGTCGAACAGCTCGACCTGGGCCGGCGCTCCTCCGTGCACCGGCTGCTCCGCCAGGGCCCGACGGCCGCGCAACTCCGCGCGGCCGGCGGCGACGAGCGTCCCGGCAGCCTGTTGTACCCCGTCCCCGGCGCGCGCATCGGACGCGGCCACGGTTCGGGCACGAACGGCTACCACAAGGCGCTGGACATCATGGGTACCGAGGGCACGCCGATCCTCGCCGCCGAGCGCGGGCTGGTCGTCTACACCGGCCACGAACTCCGCGGGTACGGCGAACTGGTCGTGCTGCTGCACCCCGGCGGCTGGATCACCTACTACGCCCACTGCAGCGCGTTCCTTGTTCGCCCCGGCCAGGTCGTCGAACGCGGACAACGCATCGCCCGGGTGGGCAACACCGGCATCTCGCGCGGCCCGCATCTGCACTTCGAGCTGTGGATGGAGGGGGAGAAGGTCGACCCGTACCCGTTCCTCCGTCCCGCACCGGGCGTGCCGCGCTCGGGCCCGCTGCCGCACGTGGGACATCGGGTGCGGCGCGGCGACACCTGGTCGTCGCTCGCCGAGCGCTACGGCGTGTCCGTCGAGGAGATCCGGACCGCCAACCACCTGGGCGCGGACGCGCCCCTGCGCGTCGGCTGGCAGGTGCTGATCCCCGTCCGGATGGACTCGGTGCCGCCGGAGAATCTCGGCGGAGACCCGGGTGCCGAAGCGGACGGCACCTACGTGGTCGAAGCGGGCGACACGCTGTCGGAGATCGCCGCACGCTTCTCGATCCCGCTCGACGACCTGGCCCGATGGAACGACTTGGCCGACCCGTCGCGCATCCGCACCGGCATGACGCTGGTGCTGGGCGGCGAGGACGACGCGCCTGAGGAGGAACCGGTCGAAGAGGAGGCCCCGCAGACGTCGGCCGACGCGGCGGCGGCCGGGACGGCGACCGCAGCGGAGACACCCTCCGCCGCGGAAGGGTCCGGGGCGGTCGTGCCGGTCCCGGCACCGCCCCCGCCGGAGGAGGGCGACGTCCACGTGGTCGCCGCCGGCGAGACGCTGGGCGAGATCGCCCGCCGCGTCGGCCTGCGGGTTCGGGATCTGGTCCAGGCCAACCCGGACCTCGATCCGGACCGACTGCGTCCCGGCCAGCGCCTGGCGATACCCGACGTCGGCGGCGGGCGTCCCGACGAGCGGGTGCGGCCGGACGGCGGCGCCGACCCCGAGGAGTTGACGACGAGCTACCGGGTGCGCAAGGGCGATTCGCTGTGGCTCGTCGCGCGCCGCTTCCGGACGTCGGTGCGGCGGATCCGCGAGTTGAATCCGGAACTCGGCGCCTCCGGCGGCCTGCGCCCGGGCCAGCGGCTGCGCGTCCCGCGACAGGAGCGCTAGGAGCCCGGGACCCCCGGCCCGCAGGACAGACCCTTTACGAACGTGCCCCACGTTGTAGTAGTCTCTCCGAACGGACGGCCCACCGGGGCCAGGAGGCGCACCGTGCAGACTCGAGGTTCCAGACTTCTTCCCCGCATCCTCGCCGTGTGGCTCGCGACGGCGGCCGCCGGATGCCCGACGCCGCCGGTGGAGCCTGCCGCGGACGGCCTCGTCTCGCTCACCGTGGTCAACAACTCGACCGAGGAGATTGCCTACCTGCACGTCTCGCCGCAGAACAGCGAGAGCTGGGGCCCGGACGTGCTCGGCACGGAGAACACGATCGAGCCCGGACAGGCGTTCACGCTGCGCGTCGCGCCCGGCGTGTACGACCTGATGGTGGAGAACTTCGACCACGTCGAGATCGGCCGCGACATGGGAGTCTCGATCCTCGAAGATTCCCAGTGGGTCCTGTACCCCGAGTAGGGCGCGCTGCCCGGGGGCTGCCGCATTACGGCCGGCCGCGACGGAACCGCAGCCGGAGCGGGCAACCGTCGAACCCGTAGCGTTCGCGGAGCCGGTTCTCGAGATAGCGGGCGTACGAGGCGTGCACGCCGTCGGGATGGTTGGCGAAGAACACGAACGAGGGCGGCCGGACGGCGGTCTGGGCCGCGTAGAGCAGCCGCACCGGCTTGTTGCGGAACAGCGGCGGCGAGTGTTTCTCGACGGCGGACTCGAGGAACCGGTTGAGCTCGGGCGTCGGAACGCGCCGGTTGAACGCCTCGTGGACGCGCCGGACGGTGTGCAGCAGTTCGGGGACGCCGCGCCCCGAGCGGGCGGAGACGAAGCGGACAGGGGCGTAGGCGGCGAAACCGAAGGCGTCGCGGACGCGGCGGTCGAGTTCGCGCAGAGCGGCGGCGCCGCGCACCAGGTCGATCTTGTTGACGACGACGACCAGCGCCCGGCCTCGCGCGGCGGCGAGACCCAGCAAATGCCGATCCTGGTCCGCGCCGGCCTCGGCCGAGCCGTCGGTGAGGAGCAGGGCGACGTGGCAGCGCTCCAGCGCCCGCACCGCCGACAGCGCCGCCAACTGCTCGAGCCGCTCGGCGATGCGCGCCCGGCGGCGGAGGCCCGCGGTGTCGATCAGCACCAGCGGGCCGTGTTCGGTCTCGACCAGCGCGTCGACCGCGTCGCGCGTCGTTCCCGGCCGTTCGTCGACCAGCATGCGTTCCGTCCCGAGCAGGCGATTGACGAGCGTGGACTTGCCGGCGTTGGGGCGGCCGATCACGGCGACGCGCGGGACGGGGGGCGGCGCGGGCGCCTCGTCCGGCCCGTCCGCGGGCGGCACGCCGGCCTCCTCGGCCTCCGGCTCCCCGGCGGGCGGCAAGGCCGCCAGGATGCGGTCGAGCAGCTCGCCGACGCCGGCGCCCGAGGCGGCGGAGATCGGCTGCAGGTTCTCCACCCCCAGCCGGTAGTACTCGCTCGTCGCCGCGGCGTCGCGGGCGCGGTCGATCTTGTTGGCGGCCCACAGCACGCGGCGTCCCGCGCGGCGCAGCAGGTCGACCACCAGTTCGTCGTCCACCGTCGGCGGCGACGTGGCGTCGAACACGCCGACCACGACGTCGGCCTCCTCGAGCGCCACGCGGACCTGGAGGCGGATGCGGTCGGCCATCTCCCCCAACGCCGTCCCCTCGGCCTCGACGCCGCCGGTGTCGATCAATCCGACCGGCCGGCCGCGCAGGTCGACCTCGGCGTACAGGCGGTCGCGGGTCACGCCGGGCGTGGGGTCGACGATCGAGAGCGGGGCGCGCGCGAGGCGGTTGAACAGCGTCGACTTGCCGACGTTGGGCCGGCCCACGACGGCGACGAACGGCAGGCGGGCCGGGCGCCGGCCGTCGATCGGCAGGCCGCACCGGCGGGCGGGCTTCCGGAGACGCTCGCGCCCCATCCTCCCCTCACTCCCCGGTCAACTCGCGGACCCGCGCCGGGTCGCGGGTCCACCCCTCCTGGAGCTGCACGAACAGCCGCAGGTGCGCGGGCCGCCCCAGCAGTTCGCTCAGCGCGGCGCGCGCCTCGATCCCCACCTCGCGCACCATCGCCCCGCCGCGCCCCACCAGGATCCGCTTGTGGGCCGGGCGATCGACCACGATCGTCGCGTGGATCGTCGTCGCCCGCGGCCCCTCGTCCCAACGCTCGACCAGCACCGCCACCGAGTGCGGCACCTCCTCGCGCGTGCGCCGCGTCACCACCTCGCGGATCCGCTCCGCCGCCAGGAACCGCAGCGGACGGTCCGTCAGGTCGTCCGGCGCCCAGGCCGGCGGACCTTCCGGCAGCAGCGGCAGCAGCACCTCGACCAGCCGCTCGACCCCGTCGCCCGTCCGCGGGGAAATCGGTACCTGTTCGACCGGCTGCACGTGCCGCGACGCCCAGTCCAGCAGCGGCAACAGCCGGTCCTTCGGCCGCACGAGGTCGACCTTGGTCAGGGCGAGCACGAGCGGCTTGCCGCGGTTGCGGAGGCGTTCCACGAGCTGCGAGACGGGCGGGCCGAAACGCTCCTCGGGCGACCGCCGGCCGGCGGCCGAGACGAGCAGCAGGAAGACGTCGGCCGTTTCCAGAGCCGCGTCCAGCGCCTCGATCATCAGCCGGTTCATCTCCGTGCGCGGCAGGTGGAAACCGGGGGTGTCCACGAGCGCCGCCTGGACGCCGGGCCGCTGGAGGACCCCCAGGATGCGGTGCCGCGTCGTCTGCGGCATCGGCGTGACGATCGACAGCGCCTCGCCGACCAGGCGATTGAGCAGCGTGGACTTGCCGGCGTTGGGGGGGCCGACGATCGCGATCTGTCCGCAACGGTGCGGCGCGGGTGTTCCGCTCATCGACCGCGGAATCTACCGCACTCGACCCGGCGCGCGCCACGGCTTCGCGCAGGGGCGCGCCGGGCGCTACCAGCGATGGCCGATCCGGATCGTGCCGTCGTCCTGCAACTCGTACGAGCCGCCCTCCCGGCAGTCGTCGCATTCGCCCCATCCCAGCAGCTTGCGGTCCCGCAACCCGCCGAACAGGGCGATGCCGCCCTCCGGGCCGACCCCGGTCAGCACCAGGCTCGCCGCATGCACGTAGACGTCCGGCAGACCCGTCGTGTAGAGCGCGGCGGTGAAGACGTCGTCGCCCGAGCGTCCCGCGATCACGAGCAGGTCGTCGCCCTGGCGCGGCATCCAGTACAGCGGCTGGATCGAGATCGAGAACCCGACCCCGGACGCCTCGGTGCGGTTCGACCGCAGGAGCGCCCGCGTCAACACGTCTTCGCCCTGGATCCGCGGCGCCTCGTGCACCCGCCACAACTCGGGCACCAGCCGCACCAGCCGCGTCAGCATCGCGTCGTTGAGCAGCGGAGCGGGGCGCACCGCCCGCCGGATCGGCTCCACCTCGTACGGCAGCGGGTAGCCCTGCCCCGAACAGCAGCGGAAGCCCACCCGCGGCGAGCCGCGGGCGGGGTCGAGCCCCGTGCGCATCGCGCACCGTCGCGTCCACGCGTCCCCCTCGTCCGGGTGCGCCCCGCGCACCGGCGCGATGTTCGGCACCGCCGTCCCCCGCGGGTCCTTCCAGTCGCCCGCGGTCCATTCGTACATCGCCCCCATCCCCAGCACGCCGAAGCTGCTCGCCAGCCGCTCCGGCCCGCCGCCGTACCGCCCCGCGTCGTAGTCGTCGCCGTACGGCCAGGTCTGGCTCTGCGGCCCCTTGCACGCGTACTCCCACTCCACCTCGGTGCACAGCCGCTTGCCCGCCGCCGCGCACGTCCGCTCCGCCTCGGCGCGCGTCACGTTCGTGACCGGCGGCTGCGCCGGGTCGCCGGGATAGGGGAGACGGTCGATCGCGAACGCCGCCACGCGCGTCGGCACGAGATCGACCTCCTTGACGGGGTCGCGGCCGGGGGCGCCGGGCCACGAGCCGAGCAGCACCAGGCCGGCCGGGATCTCGACCGTCTGACCCGCGGAAGGGGGGCCGAGGTCGGGCGGCGGCAGCGGGGGGCGGCCGGGCCGCGGCAAAGACGAGATCCCCTCGGGGAGATCCGGTGCGATCAGGAAGCTTGACTTGCCGTCGGGCGGTCCCGGCCGCGTCTCGGGCCGTGGTTCCTCTTCGGGCGGCTCCGCGGCCGGTTTCCGTCCGGGATCCGGGGCGGCGCCGTCGCCGAGATCCGGCTCGGCCGTCGCTGCCGTCGCGCCCGCACCCGCCTCACCAGCCGCCGCGCCGGCGCCGGTGCCGCCCGCGCCGCTTCCGGAGCAGGCGGCGGCGACGAGCGCCGCCTGGAGCGCGGCGAGACGGCGGCGCCAGGGAGACGGAGCAGAGAAGGACGACACGGGGGCCCTCACGTG
>JAAZOP010000012.1 GCA_012797735.1 Myxococcales bacterium | reverse complement strand
GTCCTCGAAAACTTGCGTTTCTACCCCGGTGAGAAGAAAGGCGATGCCGCGTTCGCCCGGGCCTTGGCCGACATGGCCGACGTCTACTGCAACGACGCGTTCGGCACGTGCCATCGGACGGACGCCTCGATGGTGGCGGTGCCCCAGGCCATGGTCGGCAAGCCCAAGGTTGTCGGCTTCCTGGTGGAGAAGGAAATCCAGTATCTCAGCGAGGCGATCGCCGCCCCGAACTCCGCCGAACACTCGACGCCGTCCCCCGCGTCCGCCGGGCAGGCGAGCACGGTCGGGCCCGGCTCCAGGTCGCACGTCGCGACGGCGGTTCCGAGCGTCGCGAGGCCGGCGCCGTCGAACACCAGGATCCCGGCCGCCGCCTGCGCCAGCAGCTCGTCGTTGCCGTCGTCGTCCAGATCGGCCGCGGCCAGGGCGGCGCCGAGCGGCGTGGGGCCGGCGTCCTCCCGGCACGCCACCACCTCGTGCGCCGCCGCCGCCGGGTCGGGGTTCGTGTCCCGCACGATCGCCAGCCACGAGTCGCCGGAGCGGGCGGCGAGATGCGAGGCGCCGACGGCGAGCCAGCCGGCGCCGTCCGCGGTGCGTCCCGCGGCGAGCGCGCCGCCGAACGCGATGTCGGCCCGCGGCGAGGCCCAGACCGGGGTCCAGTCGCCCGGCGCGATGAGCCGATCGACCGGCGCCAGCCAGACGGCGCTGTCGGCGCCGATCGCCACGAGCGGCCGGTCGCCGCCGGGCCAGTCGGCCAGCGCCCGCCCGAGATGCTCGGTCGAGGAACGCTGGCGGTAGGTGCCCACGGTGCGGTCGGTCGCGGCGCAATAGACGGCGATCCGCCCGTAGCTCACGGTCTCGCCGAGCGAGTTCAGGCCGGCGTTCGGCTGGCCCACGACCAGCACGCCCTGGTCGCAGGGGTCCGTCCCGAGCCCGGCGGCGGAGGCGAGCCACAGCAGCGCGGCGCCCGTCCCCGAGTCGTCGCAGGTGGTCTCGTCGGTCGGATCCCGCTCATCGACGCGCGCCGAGATCGGGCTGCAGATCGAGGAGACGTGCCGGTCCGTCTCGAGCCGGTCGCCCACGGACCAGCGGTAGGTCTCGTTGGCCGAGCCGGGGCCGGCGGAGACGGCGACCAGCGTCGCGTCGCCCTCGGGGGTCGGGACCTGCCGCACGGCGAGCGCGGCGCCGAAGGGCGACCGTTCGTAGTGGTCGGGTTTGCCGAAGGCGACGACCGGGGTGTCGTCGTCGAACGTCCAGAACTCGGTGACGAACGAACAACCGGCCGCGACCAGCGCGGCGGTCAGGAGCGCGGCAGGCGGTGACCGTCGCATCAGAACCGCACCTCCAGTCCGAGACCCAGGCCGGTGGGGCCCAGCGTCGCGGAGACCGACGGGCCGGGCTCGTCCGGCGGCGTGCCCGACGGCGCCCACCCTTCGATCGCCGAGAAGTCCCGCGGTTCCTCCCGGCGGCCCTCGGAGTCGGGCAGCGGGTCGCGCAGGGCGTAGTACAGGCTGAGGCCGGCCAGGGCGGCGCCGGCCACGAAGGCGACGTCGGCGCCGACCGACCAGAGCAGTCCGTCGAACAGCCGGGGGTCGTTGTTGTCGAGCCGGCCGGCCGCCCGGTCGGCCTCGACGCCGTCGTGGATGTCGAGGGCGACACCGCCGAAGGCGCCGCCGGCGGCGAAGAGGGCCGCCGCGACCCCGAAGCTGACCCAGGCCGAGACGCGCGACGGCTCGGGGTTCAGCCGCACGAGCAGCTTGGTGCGCTGCCCGCGCCCGATCTCGAGCGTCTCGGTGTAGTCCTTCATCCCGTCGGCCGCCACCGTGACGCGGTGCCGCCCGGCCGGCAGGGTCTCGATCGCCCCCGCGATCCCCTCGCCCCAGCGGCCGAACCGGAGCGTTCCGGCGGGACGGTCATCGATCTCGTAGGTCGCCCCATCGACGTTGGTCAGCAGCTCCAACTCGCCCCAGTCCACGCGTTCCAGTTCCACCCGCAGCTCGGCCGGCCGGCTCGTCTCGACCGTCACCGTCCGCTCCGCGGTCTCGTACCCTTCCATCTCGACCCACACGCGGTGCTCGCCGACCGGCACCGGTCCCTGCCAGGGCGTCGGCGACGCCGCCCCCCGCTCGTGCACGTCGACGTAGATCCGGGCCCCCTCGACGTTCGCGATCACCCGCAGCATCCCGTAGAACTCGTCCTGTCCGAGCCGGAACACGTAGACGTAGACCACGTTCGGTTCGACGACGATCGGCCGGCGTTCGGTGGCGAAGTCGGGGTGTTCGATCCGCAGCACGTATTCGCCCTCGGACAGCGAGGCGGCCATCGGCGAGGCGCCTTGCGCGACGACGGCGCCCGAGCGGTCCTCGACGAAGACGCTCGCGCCGGCCGGCTCGGTCTCGACGTTGACGGACGACTTGAACTGCCGGCGCGTCTCCTCGGCCGTCTCCCGCGTGATCACGATCGTGGCCGGCGGGGAGCCGTCCGGGGGGGGCGGCGGCGCGGCCTGCATCGCCGCCTCGATCTCGCGCACCCGCTCCTCCACCGCCTCGCGGTCCGGGGCGTCCGGCTCCATCTCGACGTAACGACGCAGGTAGCGCACCGCGCTCGGTCCGTCCCCCGCCTGGAGGTAGCAGAGGCCGACGTTGAAGATGAACGCTGAGGACGGACGACTCTGGTTGGCGAGCAGGAACTCCTGGGCCGCCTCGGCGTAGGAACCCTGTCCGTACAGCCGCTCGCCCTCGCGGGCGTGCCGGCGCGCCGCCTCGATCGCGGCGGCAACGGCCGGGTCGCCCCCGGACGACTCGTCCGCCCGGGCCGGGCCCGCGGACAGCGCGGCCAGCAGCGGCAGCAAAGCGAAACCGGGAAACGCAATCCGTTGCATCGTTCGTCCTCTCGCCGGCCCGCATCGGCCTTCCGGCGGACCGGCACCGCGGTACCCTTCCCGGACCCGCGGATAGTAGGATCGCCTTCGCCCGGTGGCAAGCGCGGGCCGAGCGCGATGGGGTAGGGCGCGCTGGCGATGCGGCGGGGCGGGTGTTTCCGGGCCCGAGCTACCTCGACCCGGTGTCCTTGAGCTCCCACACGTCGGTCGTCCCGGTGCGGTCGCGCGGAGCCGCGCCGGCGTCCCGGGGAGCGGCACCGCCGTCGGCCGGGGTCGCTCCCGCGTCGCGCGGCCGGACCACCGGGCAGTTGAGGCGTAGCCGGACCGCGCGGGAGGCGGCGGTGACCCGGAGCGGTTCGTCCTGCACGCAGTCACCCCGTTCCACGTGGAGTTCGAGCAGCGCGCCCACCGGCGCCTCGAACGCGCATGGCGTCGTCCCGCGGCACAGCCGCCGCCGGCCGTCGTACAGGATCGCCCCCGGCGGATCGGTCGTCACCTGGATCCGCACGACGCGCGCTCCCGCGTCCGGGCCGCGGGCGGCCCCGGCGTCGGCGGGCTCGGCCGGGGCGTCGGCCGCCTCGACATCGGGCGGTTCCCGCACCGGCGCCGTCTCCGGCGCGGCCTCGATC
>JAAZOP010000152.1 GCA_012797735.1 Myxococcales bacterium | reverse complement strand
GCGCCGTCGTCGTGCCCCGCACCACCCTCGACCCCCTGCTCGCCCGCGCCGCCGTCGCCGCCGGCGCCGAGCTCCGCGAGGCGACCCCCGTCCGCGGCCCGCTCCTCGAGGACGGCCGCGTCGCCGGCGTCCGGACCGACGCCGGCCCCCTGCGCGCCCGCTGGGTCGTCGCCGCCGACGGCGCCAACACCCGCTTCTCCCTCGACCCCCGGCCCCGCCGGACGCTCCAGACCTGCATGGCCTGGTTCGAAGGCCGCTTCTTCGAGCCCGGCGTCCTCGAGATGCTCTTCCTCCCCGAACTCGCCCCGCACTACGGCTGGCTGTTCCCCGAGTCGGACACCCGCGCGAACCTCGGGATCTGCGTCGAGGCCGGCCGGCGCGCGGGAACGCCGATCCGCGACCTGTTCGCCCGCTTCCTCGAACGACACTACGCCCGCCGCCTCGCCGGCGCCGCGCCGATCGGCGCATGGCGCGGCCACCCGATCGTCCCCAGCGCCGCCGTGGAACACCACGCCCTCCCCGGCGTCCTGCTCGCCGGCGAGGCGTGCCGGCTGGTCAACGTCGCCACCGGGGAGGGGATCTCCTACGCCATGGAAAGCGGACAGCTCGCCGCCGAGGCGATCTGCGAGGCGCTGCGCAGCGGCGAGGACCCGGCGACGACCGCGAACCGCTACGCCGCCCGCCTGCGCCGCCGCCTCGCCGCCCCCTACCTCGTCTCCGACCTCTTCCGGCGCCACGGCGCGCCGCTCCTCGAAGGCCTCGCGCGCCTCGGCGCCCACCCCTGGTTCCGCCGCCTGGCCCGCCAGGCCCCCGCGGCTGCACGAAGTTCTGCGTGTTGAACGTCCCGCGATCCGGGTCCCGGCCGCCGATGCCGGTTCGCGAAAAACCGCACCGCAGGATGCTGCGCTGGCACGACGGCGGTGGACGGTGGTGGGCCGGCACCTGTTCCGATAACCAGTTGCACGGTTGCGAGCGCCAAGTCAGGAGGTCCGGAATCCCGATCCGGGCGGCGTCGCGGCGGCGCGTTCCGGGGGTCGCTCCGTCGTGCAGCGTGGCGCGGCGTGACACGAGCCCCAGCCGGCACGGCGGGCGCCTTCGAGGTTGAATCGTCGGTGCCCTCCGCCGGTCGTGTGCCGGCGAGGATGGAGGCTGGTCATGACGACGGTCCGGAAGGCGCGTTCTCGCCGCGGGTGGCATGCGAGCGCAGGTGGCATGTCGGGTCCAGCGCGACGAGTGGGCCGAATGTCGATCGCGACGTTCGCGACGATCGTCGCCGGCCTGGCCGGCACGGGATGCCAGTCGCCGGCGCGGCACACGGAGACCTCGATCGAGCGTCCGGCGTCGGCCGAGACGGCGGCGGCGATGTCCTCCGAAGGAACGCCGCCGGCGGCGACGGCGGCTGGAGCCGCGGACGCGGTCGTCCCCGGCCCGCAAGACGATCGTGGCGCCGTGGTCGCTGATGCCGCGCCTTCGGGGACAGCGTCGCTCGAGAGCCCCGTGGTTCCGGATGCACAGGCCGCCCCTCCCTCGTGGAAGGCACGCCGCGCGGAGGGTCACCCGGTCGCGCATGCACTCGACTGGATGGCCTTCGAGGCGCAGGTGTCGACGCCGTCGTGGAGCGCTCCGGCGGAGCATCCCGAGGCGACGCGCGACGACGATCTCCTCACCGCCTGGACCTGTGCCGTTCCGGAGGTTGGTCCGCCCTGTGCGCTCGCCGTGTCGTTCGGCGTCGAGGCGGACGTGCGCCTGCTCCGCCTCTTCGGGTCGGTGGGAGCGACGCGCGCCGAACGACAGGGTTTCCGGCGGGTGCGGACCATCCGCATCCACACGGGCCAGGGATGGCTCGAGGCCGCCGTGGAAGACTGGTGGGACCACCAGTACGTGATCCTCGAACCGGGCGTTCGCACGCGATGGCTCGCTCTCGAGATCCGGGAAACCTACGGCGACGCCGGAGACGTCGTCGGCATCGCGGACCTGGAGATCTTCGGGCCGGAGGGACCGCGGCGAGCGCCGCTGGCGTTCGACGCCGGCCGAGTCATCGTACGGGGTTCTCCCGCCTTCTGGGGCGGCGGACGGGAAGGGACGACTCCGGAGAACCCGACCGCGCCGACGTGGATCGAGATCCGGGACGACCGGGGCGGTGCCCGGCGGTGGTGGCGCGGCACCGCGGTGCTCGCGCAGGTCGACGGCTACGCCCTGGTGGAGCGCAGTTCGGGCAGCTCGTGTCCCGGCGCGTACATGACCCAATCGGGAACGATGTTCCTGGCGATCTCGCAGACGCGTGCGTTGGTCAACATCGGCGCCCTGGGAGGTGTTGGCGGGGGCGTCTGGACACGCCGGGAGGGTCCGGCATTCGCCACGTCGGGCTACGACCCGCTGGAAGACGCGGCGCCGTTCCGGATCGTGGCGGTCGCGAATGACAGGCTGGAGTTCTCCGGCGAAACGTTGGCGAGTTGGGAGGAGTTCGAGCGCTATGCGAGCGATCGCGGCTTCGTTCCGGCGGAGCGCGAACCGCCTGTCCCCGGTTGTCGCGAGGTCTCGGGTGCCGCCGCCCGGAGACTTCTTCGCGGCCCCGCTTTCGCCGGAATGACGGACGAGGACTACGTCTGGACGCGATGCGACGCCGGCGAGGGTCGATCGGTGCTCTTCCTCGCCGACGTGTGCAGCGGTGGCATGGAATCGCCGGTCGTCGTCGTGGATGCGGCGGGGGAGGCGACCCTTCCGCGTCCGGATGTGCGCGGTGAGGTCCATCTGCGGCGGCTCGACGACGGAACACTCCTCATCGCCGTCAACGACGCCTCGCGGAGCAACATCTACCGGATCGGGCCGGATGGCGGACTGGAGCTGGCCTACGAGAACGCCGCGTTCCGCTTGTGGATCAACCACAACTGCCAGTGCAACGCGTAGGCCCGCGCGAGGGTCGCCCCGCGCCGCTCGGCGCTCGGATTGGCCGGCAGGAGAGGCACGATGGAGACGCTCGCGCCGCTCGGCCGCGGTGTCCCGCCGGCAACGGTGCGCAAGGCCTGCGATGCCGAGCGCCTCGCCCCTCCGGGGCACGGCCCCGCGCCCAGGCCGTGATTCCGAGCGATCCGCGCCGGTCTGGCGCGCCTCGAAATGGCGGCTACAGGAAGTTCTGCGTGTTGAACGTCCCGCGATCCGGGTCCCAGTAGCCGATGCCGATCTGCGAGAAACTGCACCGCATGATGTTGCAGTGGTGCGACAGCGGCGGACAGTGGTCCTCCCCGGAGCCGTTCATGTACATGTCCATCTCGCACGCCGGGTCGCAGCCGTAGGCGCAGTTCTGCCCGGACGGATAGTCGGCGTGGAACAGCGTGCCGCGGTCCGACATCTGCTTGCTGTGGTTCCGCGCGTGCGCCGACCACTCCACGTTGTACATCAACGGCGTGTGGCACTCCGGCGTCCCCTCGTTGTCGTGCGTCGCCCGCGTGTAGTTCACCAGCTCGAACATCTCGCACTCGAGGGCGGACGGCTCGAAGGTCGTCTCGTTCGTCCCGTCGCCGTCGACGTCGAAATCGATCGGACCGCCCCGGCAGACCAGGTTCGTGGGAACGCAGTCGCGCCCCGCGCTCGTCGAGGGCGAGTAGCCTGGGTTGCAGGCGCAGACCGTGGCGTCGCTCCAGGTGTACAGCCGGCCGTGCCCGCTGCATTCGCCCGGCGTCACGTCGGCGTCGGCGTCGGCATCGGCATCGGCGTCGGCATCGGCATCGGCGTCGGCATCGGCGTCGGCATCGGCATCGGCATCGGCGTCGGCGTCGGCGTCGGCATCGGCGCCGGCATCCGGCCAGTCGAAACAACGGCAGTGGTCGCCGAGGCATTCGCCGCCGGTGTGCCCCTCGCTCGCGCAGCGCGCCTGGCAGGCGACGGCCTCGCACGGCCCGGTGTCGACGTTCGTGTCCACCGTGCCCTCGTCCGTGCCCACATCCGCGCCCACGTCCGTCCCCCGGTCGGGCGGTCCGTCCAGCGGTTCGTCGGGGATGATCGGGTGACCCGCCTCGCACCCACCCGCGAGCAGCCACGACACGAGGAACCAGCGCCATCGGTGGATCATTCCCGCCTCCCGCCGAGCGGATTCTACCATGGGAGAGCCGGGAGCGCCCGGCCGATCATGGGGATCGCGCGAAAGGCCCGCCGTGCGCCTCCCGCTGAAAGGGGAGGGCGGCCTGCCGGACGAGTTGCTGGGCTGTTGGGGCGACACCTGCCGCGGCGGCTGCGTTCGCATCTGCGGCTTGACTCCGGCTCCCCGAAATGCGATCCACGGCCGAGGTGCTGTTTGCGCATCGTCTCCCTGAGCGGATTCGAAAGGACGTCACCCGATGCGTAACATCCTGTTGGGCGGATCTGTCATCCTGGCTGCGCTGACCCTGGCGCTGGGCAGCCGAGCCGAGACGGAGGGCGCACAGCGACCGCTCGACACGCCTCTGGCCGTCTACTCGGCCGCATGTTCGTCCTGCCACGGCGACGACGGCCGGGGCAGGTCGCGGGAGCGGGTCGGTTTCGACGTCGGGCTGCCGGACTTCACCGACTGCACGTTCGCCACGCGGGAACCGGATGGGGACTGGTTCGCGGTGACCCATCAGGGCGGGCCGATCCGGGGCTTCGACCACCGGATGCCCGCCTTCGGCGAGGCGTTGTCGGAGGACCAGATGCGGCTGGCCATCGAGCACGTCCGCACGTTCTGCGGCGATGACGCCTGGCCGTCGGGCAACCTGAACCAGGCGCGGCCGATGTTCACGGAGAAGGCATTCGTCGAGGACGAGTTCGTCTTCACTTTCGGGGCGGCCGTCCAGGAGCCGTACGCGGTCGACGCCGAACTGCTGCTCGAAACCCGCATCGGTGCGCGCAGTCAGCTCGAGCTGATCGTCCCGTTCGCAGGTGTCGATCTGGAGCCGGTGGAGGGGGATCCGGGCAGCGGGGGGTGGACCGGCGGCATCGGGGACATCGCCGTGGGGGTGAAGCACGTCCTGCTGGCGGCCGAGTCCACCGGCAGTATCCTCAGCGCCATCGCGGAGATCATCACCCCCACCGGCGATGCGGATCGGGATCTGGGAAAGGGGGTCTTCGTCTTCGAGCCGACGCTGACCTTCGGTCAGCTGCTCGGGCCGGCCGGCTTCCTGCACCTGCAGCTCGGCATGGAGGTGCCGGCGGAGAACGACCCCGGGACCGAGGCCCTCTGGCGACTGGCCTACGGCTACACCTTCACCCAGGGGATGTTCGGCCGCGCCTGGTCGCCGATGATCGAGGTACTCGGCAACATCGATATCGAGGAGGGGGCCACGCCCCACTGGGACCTCGCGCCCCAGATCCAGATCACGCTCAGCGCGCGGCAACACATCGCGCTGGCATTGGCCACGCGCATTCCCCTGGAGCCGGGGCACGACCGGACGATCGGCGTCTGGGCCTACTTCCTCTGGGAATGGTTCGACGGCGGTCTGGCGGAGGGGTGGTAGCCATGCGCACTTCCCGGCGGAATCCGACGACCGCACTGGCGGTGTTCGGCGGCCTCACGCTGCTCGTCTGGCGGGTCGCGGCGGACGCGCCGCCCGCGGGCGGCCCCGCGACGCCGTTGTTCGACGTGGCCGACAACTGCCTGGCCTGCCACAACGGCCTGATCGGTGCGTCCGGGGCGGATGTCTCCGTCGGGACCGACTGGCGCTCCAGCATGATGGCCAACGCTGCCCGTGATCCCTACTGGCACGCGGCGGTTCGGCGCGAGACCCTGGATCACCCCTCGGCGGCGGCCGACATCGAGGCCGAGTGCTCGATCTGTCACATGCCGATGGCCCGCTACACCGCCCACGCCGGCGGCGGTCGGGGCGAGGTGTTCGCGAACCTGCCCGTCGGCCGGAGCATCGCGCCGCAGGCCGCGCTGGCCGGCGACGGGGTTTCTTGCACGCTGTGCCATCAGATCCTGCCCGAGGGACTCGACAGCCGGGAGAGCCTGGTCGGTCGGTTCGTCGTCGACGAGCGGACCGCATGGGGCGCGCGGCGGATCTTCGGTCCGTTCGACGTGACCGGCGGCCACGCACGGGTCATGAGTTCGGCCGCCCAGTTCGTACCGCAGGCGGGGGAGCACATCCGCGGCTCCGCCCTGTGCGGCAGCTGCCACACGCTGTTCACGCATTCGCTCGGCCCCGGCGGCGAGGTTGTCGCCGAGTTTCCCGAGCAGGTTCCGTACCTGGAGTGGCAGCACAGCCGGTATCCGGCGACCACCGGTTGTCGTGACTGTCACATGAAACCCGTCGACGGCCCGACGCTCATCTCCAGCGTCCTCGGAGAGTACCGCGAGGGGGTCTTGGCGCACGTGTTCCGGGGCGGCAACTTCTTCGTTCCCCGCCTGCTCAACGCTCACCGGGCCGAACTGGGAGTGGCTGCCCTGCCGTCGGAGCTGGAGGCGACGGCCGAGCGCACGGTGGTGCACCTGCGCGAGAACGCCGCGCAGATCGCCCTGGCTGCCGAGCGGACCGGCAGCGCGCTGCGGGTCCGGGTGACCGTCCGCAACCTCGCCGGCCACAAGCTGCCGAGCGCCTATCCCTCGCGTCGGGTCTGGCTGCACCTGGCGGTCGAGGACGGCGGCGGCCGCGTGTTGTTCGAGTCGGGCGCGCTGCAGCCGGACGGCTCGATCGCCGGCAACGACAACGACGCCGACGCCGCCTCCTACGAGCCGCACCACGCGGTGATCGAGAGCGCGGACCAGGTGCAGATCTACGAACCGATCCTTGGTGACCCGGACGGCCGGGTCACGACGGGGCTGCTGACCGCCACCCGGTACCTGAAAGACAACCGGCTGCTCCCCGACGGCTTCGACAAGGCCACCGCCGGCCCCGACATCGCCGTCGCCGGCGACGCCGCCTCGGACGAAGACTTCACCGCCGGCGGGGATACGGTCGAGTACCGCCTGACCCTGCCGGAGGACGCCGGGAACGTCGCGGTCCGCGCCGCCCTCTACTACCAGCCGATCGGATACCGCTGGGCGCACAACCTGGATGACGACCGGCAGGCGGAGGAACTCGCGCGCTTCGTGGACTACTACCAGGCGGCCGCCGACCGCTCGGCCGTTCGTCTTGCAGCCGCCGAGGCGGTTCTCACGGCCGCTCCGGTCGAACCGCCGTCCACTGTCGCGGCGGGCGGCAGCTTGCAGGCGCCGCCGGTGGCCAGATGACCTACGAACCCGCCTGCGCCCCGCGGGAGGCGTGCCCGGCGCGGAACGGCGAGGCCTCCTCGGCCGTCCGTTCCTCGCCCGACGTCCACCCCGTCCCGGAGCGCCAGGCGGCGTCGCGGTAGATCCGCTGGTGGTTCCACGTGCCGCAGAAGGCGGGCCCGGCGCCCCCCGCCGCGGCGCGGAACGAACCGTCCCGCCCCTGCTCCTCGTACGACCGCCGGCTCCGCAGGTACGCTTCGTACGTCAACTCGCGGCGCCCCGCCAGTGCGTCCCGCAGCCCCGTCCGATTCCGCCAGGCCGAAGCATCGGGACCCACCCGCCCCGCCAGGAACTCCGCGCACGACCCGCTCCCGTAGGAGAACAGCCCGAGCCGCGCGCCGGCGGCATCGATTTCCGAGTGCTCCAGCAGGCCGGCGAGCGAGACGAACAACGAGGCCGAATAGGCGTTGCCGACCTCCATGTTCGCCCACAGCGTGGGCAGGACGCGCCGCTCCCAGTCGGCGTCCGCACCGCCCGCCGGCGGCCCGTCGGGCGACAACTCGCACAGCCGCCGGTGCGCCTTGAGCGCCATCTTGGGGAACGGCGTGTGGTACAGGAGGTAGTCGAACGCCCCCGCGCCGAGGCCCGTCGCACCGGCGAAGCGACGCCAGCAGCTCTCGAGCGCGTCGAGGTAGCACTGCATCGAGTAGTGCCCGTCGGCCAGCGCCGTCGAGCGGTAGGTCGGTCGCCAGAAGTCCATCACCTCGGCCGCGTGCACCGCCTCCGGATACGGCAGCAACTCCAGCACCCGCGGCTCCTCCCCGACCAGCATCGCCACCGCCGCCGCCCCCTGCGTCGGCTCCCCGGGCGAACCGACGTCGTAGCGCGCCACGTCCGTCGCGATCACCAGCGCCTTGCGGCCCGGCCGCGCGCCCCCCAGCACCCACGCCGCCGCCAGCCGCAACGCCCCCGTCCCCCCGTAGCACGCATGCTGCACGTCCAGCACCCGGCAGTCCGACGGCAGACCCGCCATCCGGTGCACGTACGACGCGATCGGCTTCGCCGCATCCACCCCGCTCTCGGTACCGACCAGCACCATCCCGATCGACGACACGTCCGCGGCGCGATCCGCCAACAACACCCCCGCCGCCCGCACCGCCAGCACCACCGAGTCCTCGTCCGCCGACGGAATCGCCATCCGCCGGCCGCCCAGCCCGAAGTAGTACTTCGCCGGGTCGGTCCCGTTCGCACGCGCCAACACCCCGAGGTCCAGATAGCTCCGCGGCAACTGCACCGCCAGCGCCTCGATTCCGATCCGTCGCTCCCGCAGCTCCATCGTCACCACAACCTCCTCCGAACCCCGAGAACCCCCATTATGGGTCGGCCGCGACGCCCGAGCAATCGGCATGCCACGCCGCTCGGACCGCTCGGAATCAAACACCACCCGGAACGTTCCCGATTGTCGTCTGATTGCCGATGGATCGGTTGTTCGGTTTCGAACGCGCCGATCGCACGGTCGAGCGATTCCCGCCGGGTCGTGCGGGAATGCGCGGACCGTGCGGAGATCGGCGCACACGCCCGCACACCGCTCCCGTCGCGACGGGCGAGCGCGGCCGCCGGTTGCCGCACGTCGCCCCGCGGGCCGACCCGTTCGGAAACCCCTCTCGCAGTCGAGCCGGGTCGCGCCGAGGCGGACACTCCGGCCCGTCAGCGATCCGGTTCGTCGGGCGGCGGGAGCGGATCGGGCGGTGGCAGCGGGTCGGGCGGTGGCGGCACCGGGTCGTCGAGCGGCACGTAGCGGTGGGGCGGCGGGAGGGGGTCGGGCGGCGGCGGCGGCGGGAGGGGGTCGGGCGGCGGCAGGTAGTCGGCCGGCGGGAGCGGATCGGGCGGCGGGAGCGGATCGGGCGGCGGAAGCGGATCGGGCGGCGTCGTGAAGTCCCGGCGGCGCGCATCCTTCGCCTCGCGTTCCTCGTCCCCCGCATCCTTCCTCGTCTCGCCGTGCGTGGCGCCCCCGCGCCAGACGCGTCCGGAGCCGCCTCCGGCGTCGGGCTCGTCCGGCGGCGGCGGC
>JAAZOP010000151.1 GCA_012797735.1 Myxococcales bacterium | reverse complement strand
CTACGCTCGCCCTCCCTCCGCTCCGGGCCCACCGGGCCCGACCTCCCCTGCACCGCCGCTGCCGCCACCTGTCCGTTCTGCTTTCCCATCTCGTCCCTGCCTACCCGCCCTCTACACTGTTTCCGAGGGGGGCAGGTGTCTCATCCACGTTGGCACGGAGGGCCACCATCTGGTCGTATACCCCGTGCTGCAATCGGTGCTCGTGAACTCGTACACCTCCAGTTGGACCCCCACGCCCCTGGCGGTCGTCGCCCCGATCCTCATGGCCAGCCCGTCCCCAACGTAGGCGTAGAAGCCGTTCCAGCCCGCCGGGATCTCCCCCGCCGAATCGGCGTACCCGCACTCCTGGTTGTCGAAGTAGGCGTCCGGATAGAGGTAGACGCTCGTCCCCTCCTGACCGGCAAAAACGTCTCCAAGGTTGATGAGGTAGCCGTTCCGGCAATTCAAAGTCGAGACCCAGCCAGCACGGAACCCGGATCTCGTCCCACAGGTGCTCGCCCACCGACAGGATTCCACTCGACTCTCCCGATTCCTCCGTGGACGTGCAGACGTTGGCCTCCGGTGCATAGACGAACTGGTCCCCGGTCTCGTCCGTCGCGGCTGCATCCGCCCCCGCAAGGTCGTCGACCTGCCCCGTGGCCGTCGCAACCAGCGTGGCTGCCAAGCACGCCACGACGACCCACGACCACCGGCCGATCCTGCTTGTTCCCTCTCTTCCCATGACCCCCTGCCTTTCTCATCTCTCCCCGGCAGCACAGCCGGGATCTGTCCATCCCCTCAATGCATCGGCATCCCTTCAGCGGAGGCCGGGGGCGGCGAACGTGCGCGAGGCTCCGCCGGTGCATCAGAGGGCAGAGAGAGAGAGAGAGAGAGAGAGAGAGAGAGAGAGAGAAGGAGGCAGCCATCACAGGATGTACGGCAGTTCGACCGGTGCGGTCCACCAGCGCCATCTTGGTACCCGTAGCCAAGCTACCGGTCGGGCACTGCCCTGTCAAGATCATCCGGCCCCGGCGAGGCCCCGGCGCGCCCCGGCGGGGTGGGTTCTCGCGGTCCCCTCGTACTCCTCGCCGGCTCGTGCTATGAACCGCGGCGAACGGCCGGGCCGCCGGGTCCGGCCGGCGAAAGGAGCCACCGCGATGCAGTTCGAGATCGTTCACACCTTGCCCGCCGACCCCGACACCGTGATGCGCGTGATGCAGGAGCGGGCGTACTACGAGTACCTCCAGCAGCACCACCCGGACGTCGACCGGATCGAGATGCTGTCGCTGGAGGACCGGGGCGCCACGGTCCAGCGCCGCGTGCACTACCAGCCCAAGCCGATCATCAAGAGCGTCGGGCCGAAGAAGGTGCCGCCGGAGGCGATGGCGTGGGTCGAGGAATCGACGCTGGACAAGGCGGCGCGCCGGCTGACGTTCCGCAACGTGCCGGTCAAGGACTGGGTCCAGGAACGGATGAGCAACTCGGGAACGATCGAACTGCGCGACGCGGGCGGCGGGCAGACCCGGCGGGTCGTCTCCGGCGAGCTGAAGATCAGGTTCCCGCTGCTGGGCGCGATCGCCGAGCGCGTGGTCTACGGCAAGGCCAAGGAAATCCTCGACGGCGAGGCCCGACTGTTCGCCGAGTACCTCAAGACCCGCGGCTAGCGCGGCGCAACAGCGAGCCTGTCCGCCGCAGGGCGCCACGGCGCGTCGCCGCAGGCGGGACCGACCGGCCGGCGCCCTAGTCGAACACCCGCCGCGCGTTGCCGCAGAGAATCTTGCCGATCACGCGCGCCGGGAAGCGCCGGTCGAGCAGCGCCTCGACGAGGCGGCCGATCTGCGGCGGGTCGCGCAGGTCGCGGGGCACGAAGATCAACCCGTCCCAGTCGGAGCCGAGCGCCGGGAGGTCCTCGCCGCCCACCCGCCACAGGTGCTCCAGGTGCGCGGCGACGACGTCCGCCGTGCGCCCGCCGAGGAACTGGGTGCCGAAGATCACGCCGACCACGCCGCCGCTGCGGGCCACCGCGCGGATCGCGGCGTCGTCGAGGTTGCGCCACATCGGATGCACCGCCGCGACGCCGGCATGCGAGACGATCACCGGCCGGCGCGCCCGCGCCAGCACGCCGTCGCGGGTGCGGATCGAGGCGTGGGCCACGTCGAGCGTCACGCCGCACGCCTCGCACGCCTCCACCAGCGCCGCGCCCCACGCCGTCAGGCCACCGTCGGGACGCATGCCGAGCCCGACGCGGGGCGTGCCCGCCGCGTTGCGTGAGAAGTGCGTCACCGTCAGGTAGCGCAACCCGCGCCGCGCCCACCCTTCGAGCAGGTCCAGCCGGCCCTCCAGGGCGTGCGCCCCCTCCAGGCCGAACCCGTACGCCACCGCCCCCCGACCCGCCGCCGCCGCGAAACCGCCCG
>JAAZOP010000150.1 GCA_012797735.1 Myxococcales bacterium | reverse complement strand
GGCGCTGGCCGAGCGGGGCGATGCGACGGGGGCGCAGCGGCTGGCCGAGGTGGGCGGCGGCGCGATGGTGCCGGGCGCGGCGCGCGCGGCGCCCCGCGCGGTCCCCAAGCTCGACGCCCTGCCCGATTTCGTCACCGCCCCCAAGGTCGCCGAGGCGGCCGGCGACGTCGATGCGTTGTTCGGCGGCGACGTCGCGGCCATGCCGGCGGGGGCGACCGAGGCGCCGACGCGGCTGATGCCGCCGGAGATGGCCGACGAGCTCGCGGGCTCGGCCGGGGGAGCGCCGGCGGTGCCGCCGGAACCGGAGCCCGCGCCGGGCGAGGTGGTCGACGTCGAACGGCTGCGCGACCAGGCCCAGAAGCTGCGGATGATGGGGAAGGACGCGCAGGTCGAGCAGATCATGGAGCAGATCGTGGCGCAGCTGCCGGGCGACCCCGAGGCGGTCGCCTACCTCGAGCGCCGCTACCGGGCGAAGGGCAACTTCGCCGGCCTGCACAAGATGCTGATGGAAGCGGGCATGTCGCGCAACCTCGCGCCCAACGCCCGCATCATGCGGCTCAAGGAGGCCGCGGCGCTCGCCGAGGGCCGCCTGAACAACCTCGAGGGCGCGGTGACGGCTTGGCAGCGCGTGCTGGCGATCGATCCCCAGCACGGCGAGGCCCGCCGGTCGCTCGAACGGTTGCTCCGCAAGCTGCAGAAGTGGGCCGAGCTGGTCGAGCTGATGGAGCAGATGGTGCAGCTGGCGGAGGACGAGGCGGAGAAGCTGACGCTCCTGACCCGCATCGCCGGCCTGCAGGAGTCCTCCCTCAAGGACCCCTCCGCCACCCTCGACACCCTCTGGCGCATCCACGCGCTGGAGGACCGCAACGTCAAGCACCTGCGCAAGATCCAGCAGCTCGCGGAGGCGACCGAGCGGTGGGACGACCTGGCCCGGGCGCTGCAGGCCGAGGTCGATGTCGTGGAGAACCCCGCCGAGAAGCTGCGGGCCCGCGAACGATTGCTGCTCGTGCAGCAGGAGAAGCTCGCGGCGTTCCACGAGGCGCTGGAGACGGTGGACGCGATCCTGGTCGACCATCCGGACCACGTGGCGACGCTGCGCCGGCAGGTCGACCTGCTGGCGGCCACCTCCCAGCCCGACCGCGCCGCCGACGCGCTCGAGGTGCTGATCGGCCGGCTGCCGGACAAGGAGAAGCCCGCCGCGCTGGGCCGGCTGGCCGAGCTGTCCCGCACGGAGTTGCAGGACCTGACACGGGCCGCCGACGCCCTGCAGCGCGCGCTGCAGATCGATCCCGTCAACGAAGGCGTCCGCGAGGAACTCCACAAGATGTACGAGGAGCTCGGGCGGTTCCACGAGATCGCCGAGTCCTACGAGACCTGGGCCAAGGCGGTCAAGGACCCGGCCCGGCGCAAGCAGCTCCTCCGCCGCGCCGCCCAGGTGCTCGACCAGCAGGTCGGCGACCTCGAGCAGGCCTGCGAACGCTACGCCCTGATCCTCAAGGACGGCGACGACCAGGAGTCGCTCGAGGCGTTCGCCCGGCTGCACGAGATGCGGCAGGACTGGCCCGCCCTGGTGGACAACGTGGTCCGTCGCGCCGAACTGGCCCAGGAGCCGGAGGACAAGGCCCGGCTGTTCACCGAGGCCGCCCAACTGCTCGACGAGCGGATCGGCGAGCCGGCCAAGGCCGCCGCGCATCTCGAGCGGATTCTCAAGGAACTGAAGCCCGACCACCGCGAGACGCTCAGTCGACTGGTCGACACCTACGTCAAGGCCGAGGACTACGCCGCCGCCGCCCGAACGCTCGAACGCCTCCGCGAGGTCACGCCGGACCCCGAGGAGCAGCTCAAGCACTCCGAGACGCTGGCGCAGTGGTACCGCGAACAGCTGCGGGACCCGGCCAAGGCGATTGCGACCTACGAGGGGATCCTGGCGCAGTGGAACAGCCACGCCGGCGCGATGGTGGCGCTGTCCGAGCTGTACGACGAGATCAAGGACTACGAGAAGCTGCTCAAGGTGCTGCGCGCCCGCTCCAAGGCGGCCGACTTGCCGCACGAACAGGCGGCGCTGCTGCTGGAAGGGGCGAAGGCGGCCGAGGAGAAGCTGCAGGACGGCGAGCGGGCGTGGGGCTGGTACCAGGAGGCTCTGGCGCGCGACCCCGACAACGGCGACCTGTTCGACTCGGTGTGCGAGGCGGCCCGGCGGCTGCAACGCTGGGAGGCCCTGGCCGGCCTGTACGAAGGGGCGGCGACGCGGGCCAAGTCGGACGACGAACGGGTCGAACGCCTGCGGCAGGCAGCCAAGGTCTGGGAGGACGACGCCCAGCGCCCCGCCCAGGCGCTCGAGGACATCGTCGAGGCGATCCGCACGATGCCGGGCGACGACCGGCTTCTCGAAGAGGCCGACCGGCTGGCCAAGATCAACGGCAGCTGGGAGTTGATGGGCAAGGCCTACGACATCCTGCTCCGCCGCGCCGATCTCGCCGAGGATCGCGTGGCGCTGCTCCGCCGGTTCGCCGAAGTGGTGCTGCAGGACGGCCGCCGCCCCGAGTTCGCGCTCGGACCGCTGCTCCGCGCGATGGAGGAACAACCCGACGACCCGTCGCTGTTCGAGATGTACGAGAAGGCGGCGCGGGCGTCGGGACACTACGAGGACCTCCTGCGGGCCTACGACAAGCGCTGCCGCGCGGCCCGGGAGCCGGCGGAACGCTGGCCGTTGATGATGCACGCCGCCGAGATCTACGGCATCAGCATGAAGAACGCCCAGAAGGGCCTGCAGGTGCTCGCCCTGGCGATCAACCAGGACGTCTTCTCCGACGAGATGGCCGAGGCGGCCCTCCAGACCGTCCGCAACATCGAGGAGACGCTGCCCGACGACCAGAAGGGGACGGGCTGGAAGTTCCTCGTCGCGCACTACCAGCGCCTGGCCCAGGGCTACGACGTCACCGACCCGACCCGCATCATCTTCCATCGCCGCATCGCCACCGCCCAGCTCGACGGCGCCAACGACCCCGCCGCCGCCTTCGAGGCGCTGCGCACCGCGCACCTGCTCGCCCCCACCGACGAGATGCTGATCGAAGACCTCGAGAAGCTCGCCCGCCAGCACGACTTCCTCGAGGCGCTGGCCAGCCACTACGGCGACGCCCTCCAACGCTCGACCCGCGTCGATGTCGCCAAGGACCTCCACCGCCGCCGCGCCGCCGTCCTCGAGAACGACCTCGGACGGATCGACGAGGCCGCCGATCACTACTGGCAGCTCCTCCAGCTCGACCCCGACGACGCCGACGCCCGGCAGAAGATCGCCGGCTTCTACGAGCGCGTCGGCCGCTGGAACGACCTGGTCGTGATCCTCGAGGAGGACCTGGCCAAGGTCCTGTACGACGACGAGAAGGTCGAACTGCTCCTCCGCATCGCCAAGATCTGGGAGGAGAAGATCCAGAACCGCTACGAGGCGATCGATGTCTATCGCAAGGTGCTGAAGCTGCGCCCCGACGACGAGGCGTTGCAAGCCAAGATCAAGGCCCTGTCCGCCCCGCGACTCGCGACCGCCGACGAGGGCGACGACCTGCTGGAGGGCTACAAGCCGCCGAGCGAGGAGGAACTGTGGGGCACGGTCGGCCGGGAACCCGGGCCGGGTGCGGGCGAAGCCGCCGAGCCGGAGGGAGCGGCGGCCGAGACGCCGGCGCCGCCGGAAGGCGAGCCGGCGGGCGAAGCCGGCTGGGGCGGGGAGCCGCCGGCGGAGCGTCCGACGCCGGTGCCGGGCACCGAGGGCGCGTCGCTGGAGGAGCCAGGATTGGGCGACGCGTTCGGTGCGGGACCGGAGGCGGGCGCGGAGGGCGCGCCGTCGCCGGGCTACGACATCCTGGGCGAGGCTTCGCCGGGCGGCGGCGGCGAGCCGGAGGCGCCGTCCGCTCCCGCGGAGGAGTTCGGTGCCGGGGCGACGCAGGAAGCGGCGGAAGACCTGCCGCCTCCCGAGGCCCCGCCGGCCGAAGGCGAGGCGCCCGGACTGGCCTGGGACGAGCACGACGACTCCGCCCGCGTGGCGCTCGACCGGCTCGACTTCCTGCAACGACAGCAGGAACAGGGGGCGGGCGAGACGCCGGCGCCCGAGACGCCCACCGGCGAGCCGGGCGCACCGGCGCCGTTCGAGATCGGGGCGCCGGAAGAAGCCGCTCCGCCGGTCGAGGAAGCGGTGGGCGACGTGGTCACCGGCGAGATCCAGGTCGAGGAACTCGAGGAAGCGCCGCCGCCTCCGTCGCGCCGGTCGGTGCCGCCGCCTCCGCCGCCTCCCCGTCCGCCGCGGCGCAAGCCGTGAGCCGTTGCCCCGGACCTACATTTCTTCGAGCCGCCGCAACCCCTCGCGCGCATCCTCGGCGTACGCCCCGGCCGGGTCCAGTTCCAGGCAGCGCCGCCAGAGGTCGCGCGCGCGCTCGACCTGCCCGAGCCGTTCGTAGGCCAGGGCGAGGTTGTAGTAGGCGTCGGGAAACTCGGGGTCGCGGTCCAGCGCCGCGTGGAGCAGGGGCACCGCGCCGCGCGGGTCGCCGCCGTCGAGCAGCAGGAACCCGACATTGTAGTAGCCCTCGGCGCGGTCCGGCGCGATCGCCAACGCCTGCTCGTACTGGCGGCGCGCCCCGTCCACGTCGCCGCGGCGATAGCGCAGGTTGCCGAGGTTGACCACCGCCGCCACGTGCTGCGGCTCCAACTCCAACACCCGCCGCAGCGCGTCCGCGGCCGCGTCGAGATCCCCCGCGTCCTCCAGCGCGCAGGCCCGCTCGAACCAGTCGTCCGCCCGCCGCGGCGCCTCGCGCGCCGGCTCGAGACGCGCCACGACCTCCCGCGACAGCCCCTCCACCTCGAAATCGAGCAGCCGCTGGCCGGACTCGCCGTCGAACCGCCCCTCCCCGGCGCGCGTCACCACGATCCGGTCCCCGTCGCTGCACACGCGCAGATCCGACAGCGGGTGCGTCACCTCCGGCAGCAGCGCGCGCAACTGCGACACCACCGCCCGCACCCGGCGGGCATCGACGCCCGAGTTCACCAGACCCGCGTAGGTCCGCACGGCCACCAGATCCTGGAACGAGTAGTAGCGGCGGCGGCCGTCCACGATCGTCGCCGGCAGCACCCCCTCGCGCTGCAACCGCCGCAGCCGGTCCAGCGGGATCCGGAAGATGCGCGCCACCTGCTCCGTCGTGTACCGCTGCCCCATCCAGATGCCCCGCATCGCCCCGGCCGTTCGCCCGGAACGACGACGGACAGTAACTCCAGCCTCCCCCGGAGATCCAGCATCATGATCGACCCCGGCCGCCCCGCCCGACCGGCCCGTGGCGGCGGGCAGCGTCCCCGGATCGACCCACGGCAGGACCACCACCGTCGCCTCGCGCACCGATGCCCGGCCGCTCACCGCCGCACCTCCCTCCGACCCGACTTCCGCGCCGCACGCACCGGCGCTCCCGACTCCTCGGTCGCGCACGGCAGTTCCAACCCGACCTCGACCACCACCGATCGACCGTCCTCCGTCACCGCCGAACTCACGCGCGCCGTCCCCGGAGCCACCCCGCACCCCGACCCGACGGCCGCTTCCTCGCGCGCTCGACCCTCCCCGGAGCACCCCGGACCCCCCGCCAGACGCCGCTCCGCCTCCTCCCGCGCCAGCCGCACCAGCCACAGGCGCAACAACGGATGCGCCTCCAGCGTCCGGGCCAACTCCGCCGACCCCATCTGCCGCACCTCCCGACCCGCGAACGCCGAACGCACCCGTTCCAGCGGAAAGGTGAAATAGGTCGACCCGAAGTAGGTCGCCGGATGCGTGGAACGGTCCATCCGTCCCTCGCTCTGCCGCTCCGCCAACGCCGCGAGGCGTCGCGCCGACGACGGAGGAATGCGGCGCAGCCGCCGCTCCAGCACCAGCGACGGAAGGATCGCCCTGACCGGCTGGGGACGTTTCATGTAGGCTATTATACTACCTAAAACTACACGACGCGAATTGGCGGTCGGGTTGGAGGCGGACCGCCGCGTCAGGTCGACCGGATCCGTCCCGGCAGCCTGCGGGCGCGGAATCTGCCGAGGCTGCCGTGGATCTGCTGCTCGATCCGATCGAAGCCGTGGTCGAGCAGCAGGCGAGCGACCGACTCGGGGGCAGGGGGAGGAGGCAGGTGGAGGATCCAGGCGAGGAGGGTACGGAGAAGGCCGGCGACGCCGAGTCGGAGTCGGACGACGGCGTGCAGATGTCCTTCTCCGGCGAGCACGCGGGAACACTCGGCGATGGTCCGGTGGAGTTCGTCGGGGGGGATGGAGGGATCGATGTGGACCTCGGCGACCGACGCATCGCGGATCGGGCAGGCGTCGGTTCGGGCGGCGGCGAGGAGTGCGGTGCGGTCTGTGCGTCGCACGGAGTCCGGGAACGGGAGCAGGCCGAGGGTTGCCGGCTCGCGGGGAGGGAGGGAGCGGCAGCGGGCGGCGAGCCAGAGGCGTCGGGGTTCAATCGGCATCGCGGTGCGGCGGGGATTCCGGCGTTTCGGGGGTGGGCGTGGAGCGGTGGATCTCGACGCGCCGGACGCGCCGGGCGTCGGCCTCGCGCACGGTGAACGTGAAGCCGCGCCATTCGAACCGGGCGCCGCGCTCGGGGAGCCGTCCGATCTCGTGGATCACGAACCCGCCCAGGGTCCCGTAGTCGTTGTCTTCGGGGAACTCGGTCCGGAGGCGCTGGCCGAGTTCCCACAGCGGGACGCGGGCGTCGGCGACCAGGTGGCCGTCGGCAGCCTCCTGGATCAGCGGCTCCTCGGCGTCGTACTCGTCCTGGATCTCGCCGACGATCTCCTCCAGGATGTCCTCCAGCGTGACCAGGCCGCTGGTGCCGCCGAACTCGTCGACGACGACCGCGAGGTGCAGGCGCCGCGTCTGCATCTCGCGCAGCAGGTCGGAGATCTTCTGGGTCTCCGGGACGAACAGCGGCTTGGCGCGCACATGCTCCGTCCAGTCGAAGGCCGGCGCGGACGTCGGCTCGCCGATGTGCGGCAACAGGTCCTTGACGTGGAGCGTGCCGACGATGTTGTCGAGGCGGTCGCGGTAGACGGGGAAGCGGGAATGGCGCGACTCGTTGACCATCCGCAGCACGTCCGCCAGGGGGGCCGCGATGCTGATCACGACCATGTCCGTCCGCGGCACCATGATCTCCTTGACCGTCGTGTCCTCGAACTCCAGCACCGACCGGAGCAGGTCGCCGTGCTGCTTCTCCAGCACCCCCTCGCGCTCCCCGAGATCGATCATGTGCTCGATCTCGGTCTCCGTGACCGTCGGCTCCTCCGTGCCGACCCCGGCCCGCTCGGCGCCGCGCACGGTGGCCCGACCCAGGCTCGAGAAGAGCAGCGACAGGGGGCGCAGCAGCCAGTCGAGGAAACAGACCCAGCGGATCACCTTGGGGCCCCAGTACGGCGCGGCGCGCTTGGCGAACACCTTGGGGGCCACCTCCCCGAAACTGAGGAGCAGCAGCGTCATGATGCCGACGGCGGCGGCGTCGGCCCATGACCCGAGGTAGCGGTGGGCGATGCGGGCGCCGAGCACCGAGGCGGCGACGTTGACGATGTTGTTGCCGACCAGCAGGGTCGACATGATCCGCGCCGGATGGTCGAGCCAGCGCTGGAAGCTCTTCCGCAGCCCGGGATGCTCGTTCTGGATCTGGCGGATCCGCGCCTCCGACAGGGCCGTCAGGGCGGTCTCCGCGCTGGAGAAGAAGGCCGAGGCGAGCAACAGTGCGATGATGCCGACGACCTCTTGCATTGGCACTTCGGGCAAGGCGACTCGTCCTTCCGCTTCCTCGTTACCACGCGACTCCCCGCCGGGCAAGCGGGCGATTCCGGGCTTCCTCCGCGGACCGTTGACACGACCTGGGTCGTCCGCCTATACGAACGCCGGCTGCGGTCCCGAGGGGGTCGCGCCGGAGGAGGAGGCCAGGATGTCCACGAAGATCACCGAAGAGTGCGTCAACTGCGGTGCTTGCGCTCCGGAGTGTCCCAACGAGGCGATCACCGAGGACGAGTCCCTGGGACGCCACGTCATCGACCCCGAGAAGTGCTCGGAGTGCGTCGGCTTCTTCGACCACGAGAAGTGCCAGGAGGTGTGCCCCTCCGAATGTTGCGTTCCGGACCCGGACCGCAAGGAAACCGAAGAGGTCCTGATCGCGCGGGCGAAGAAGCTCCACCCGAACAAGGACTTCGGCGCGAACTTCCCGTCCCGCTTCCGCAAGTAGTTGCCGCGGACGCGCGACCGCGTCCTCCCGAGGTTGGCCTCGCATCCCGGACTGCTGGCTCTGGTCGAGCGTCCCGCCCGCTACGCGGGGGGCGAGTACGGGACGGTGCAGCGTCCCGACCCCGCCGCCCTCGCCGGGACCTGCTGCCTCGTGTTCCCCGACGTCTACGAGGTCGGGATGAGCCACTTCGGCCTCCGGATCCTGGCGGCCGAGGTGAACGCCGAGCCGGACCTGTGCGCCGAGCGCGCGTTCGCGCCGTGGCCCGATATGGCCGCCGCGCTGCGCGCCTCCCGCACGCCCCTCTGGGCGCTCGAGTCGGGCCGGCCGGTCCGCGAGTTCGACGTTGTCGGCGTCACGTTGCCCCACGAGCTGGCCGCCGCCACCGTCCTGGGAACGCTCGAGCTCGCCGGCATTCCGCTCTGCGCCGCCGACCGGGCCGACCGCGACCCCGTCGTCCTCGGCGGCGGCACCTGGGCCTCCCATCCCGCCGCGCTCGAGCCGTTCTTCGACGCGCTGTTCGTCGGCGACGGCGAGGGGGCGTTGGCGGGCATCGTTCGCGAGGTCGGCGAGGGGCGTCGCCGGGGCGTGCCGCGCCGGCGGCTGCTGGAGCGGCTCGGCGAGCGGCCCGAGATCCTGGTGCCGGCGCTGCGCGGCACCGCTGCCCCCGGCGCCCGCGCCGTGCGGCGTCGCCTGCGCGAACTGCCCGACGCGCGACCCTACGCCTCCGGCCCCGTCCCGGGCCTCGCCGCCGTCTTCGACCGCGTGACGCTCGAGATCGCCCGCGGCTGCGGCGGCGGCTGCCGCTTCTGCCAGGCCGGCTACGTCTACCGTCCCGAGCGGACGCGGGGGGTCGCCGAGGTCGTCGCCGAGGCGATCGCCTCGCTGCAGCACACCGGCTACGACGAACTGTCGCTGACCTCGCTCTCCACCGCCGACTACCCGTACCTCGGCGACCTGCTCGCCCGCCTGGCGCCCCTCTGCGCCGGCCGCACCGTCGCCCTGGGCGTCTCCTCGCTGCGTGCCTACGGTTTGCCGGACACGGCGCTGCGGGCGCTCGCCCACACCCGCCGCACCGGCCTCACGCTCGCCCCCGAGGCCGGCACGCAGCGGCTGCGCGACGTGATCTCCAAGTCCGTCGGCGAGGCCGACCTGCTCGAAGGAGTACGGCGCATCGCCGCCGCCGGCTGGCGCCGCGTCAAGCTCTACTTCATGCTCGGATTGCCCACCGAGACCGACGAGGATCTGCAGGGCATCGTCGATCTCGTGCAGCGCGTGATCTCCGCCGGCCGCTCCGCCGGCCGCGGCGTGTTCCAGGCCGGCGTTTCGCTGTCCACGTTCGTGCCCAAGCCGCACACGCCCTTCCAGTGGGAAGCGATGCCGCCGCTGGCCGAGATCCTCCGCCGCCAGGAACTGCTCCGCCGGCGCCTGCGGTCGCGCAGCGTCGAGGTGGCCGTGCACGACGCCCGCGGCAGCCTCCTCGAGGCGCTGCTCGGACGCGGCGACGCCCGGGCCGCCGCCGCCGTGCTGGCCGCCCATCGCGCCGGCGCGTACCTCGACGCCTGGACCGAACACTTCTCCTGGGACCGCTGGCAGGCCGCGCTCGACGCCGCGGGTCTCCCCCTCGAACAGGCCGCCCGACCGCTCGACCCCGACGCGCCCACCCCCTGGGACCACATCGCCGACGGAGTCTCGCCGGCGTTCCTCCGCCGCGAGCGCGAGCGAGCGTACGCGGCGCGGCCGACGCCGCGTTGCGACCCGTCGCCCGAGCGGTTCCGTTGTGCCGCCTGCGGCCTCGATTGCCCCCCGCCGGCCGTGCCGGCCTCCGCGCCGGCGGCGGTCGCGGCGGAAGCCCCGCCGCTCGAGGCGTCGCCCTTCTCGCCGCCCCCTCCCGCCGCGTCCGCCCCGGCCCCGGCCGTCTGGTGGCGCCTGGTGCTGCGCAAGTCCGGTCCGGCCGTCTGGCTCGGACATCTCGACTTCGTCCGGGCCGTGGTCCGCGCCTTGCGGCGCGCCGGACTGCCCCCCGCGTACACCCAGGGCTTCCATCCGCAGCCGCGGCTGGTCGCCGGCGCGCCGCTGCCGCTCGGACTGCTGGGCCTGGCCGAGCCGTTCGACGTGCTGTTCGACGTGCCTCCCGAGGCCCCCGCCGGATGGCCGGCGCGGCTGACCGATCGGGCGCACCGTGGCGTCGAGTTTCTCGAGCTGCGGGTGATGGGCGAGGGCAACCCGCACCTGGGGCGGGCGGTCGCCGCGGCCGAGTACCTCGTGGCCGTGCCGGGGCGCGACGAGGCCGATGCGCGGCGGCGGGCGGCGGC
>JAAZOP010000149.1 GCA_012797735.1 Myxococcales bacterium | reverse complement strand
TGCCGCGTTCCGCAAGCATCGATCTCCGAAGCGCGCTCCGCGCCTCGCCCGCCTGCGGTTTCGAAACAGACGCCATGTGTCAACCGCTCGACTCCTCGCTGCTGAAAAACGTCGGGTCAGGAGCGCACCTTGAAATGGCTGCGTCCAGATCCTGCTGGCCGTCCATGTCCTCCGGATCCTGCGGACACATGTCGTCGACGTCGGACACGCCGTCCCCGTCGTTGTCCGGGTCCGGGCACCCGTCCTCGTCCCGGAACCCGTCCCGGTCTTCCGGCTCCGCCGGGCACTGGTCGCCCGGGTCGGCGATGCCGTCGAAGTCCTCGTCCGCTCCCCCACCGCCGCCCTGCGCCGGCTCGACCGGCGGCGTGGGCTCGCCCCCTTCCCCGATCGGTTCCGCCGGCCGCTCCAGTGCCGACCCGCCGGAACCTTCCGGGGCTTCCGTCGCCCGTTCCCCGCCCGTCACGGGCTCCGGGGTCGCCGGACCGCACGCCAGCGCCGCCAGACCGACCAGACACGCCCACACGATGATCCTGTTCATCTCGTCCTCCTCCAGGGTCACCCAGGTACCACAACCACTCCGCCGATGGTACGCGCGACGGCGCCCCGGCGACCGCGTTGTCGGACGACGGCTACCGCCTGGACGACGACGTGCTCGCGACACTGCACCGGGCGACCGGCGGCACCTTCCGCCGCGCGGCCCCTGGATGGAGGACCTTGCCCCATCCGTCGCGGCATGCCGTGCGACGATCGACCGCCCGCGCCGCGGCCTCGCCCGCGGGAGCGAAGGGCGACGGCCGGTCAGCCGGCTTGCGGCCCGACCCGCAGGCACGCCGCGAAATGCCCCGGCGCCACCTCGCGCAGTTCGGGCTTCTCCTTGCGACACGCCGGCAACACCTCGGGACACCGCGGGTGGAACGGGCAGCCCGACGGCGGATCGACCGGATTCGGGACGTCGCCGCCCAGCACGATCCGCGTCCGGCCCCGCCCGGGGTCGGGGACCGGCACCGCCGCCAACAACGCCCGCGTGTACGGATGCAGCGGCCGGTCGAACAACGCCCGTTTCGCCGCCAGTTCGACGAACCGCCCGAGGTACATCACCGCCACCCGGTCCGACACGTACTCGACCATCCGCAGGTCGTGCCCGATGAACAGGTACGACAACCCCATCTCGCGTTGCAGGGCCCGCAGCAGGTTCACGATCTGCGTCTGGATCGAGACGTCCAGCGCCGCCAGCGGCTCGTCGGCCACGATCAACCGCGGCGAGAGCGCCAGCGCCCGCGCGATCGCGATCCGCTGCCGCTGCCCCCCCGAGAACTCGTGCGGATACCGGCGCGCCGCGTCGCCCGGCAGCCCCACCCGCTCCAGCAGTTCCCCGACCCGCGCCTCCATCGCCTCCTCCGAACGCACCAGCCGGTGCACCAGCATCGCCTCGCCGACGATGTCCCGCACCGTCCGGCGCGGATTCAGCGACCCGAACGGGTCCTGGAAGATCGGCTGCATGTAGCGGCGCCACGGCCGCAACCGCCGCTCGGACATCTTCGTGATGTCCGTCCCCGCGAACCGCACCTTCCCCGCGCTCACCTCGACCAGCCGCAGCACCGCCCGGCCCAGCGTCGACTTGCCGCACCCCGACTCCCCCACCAGCCCCAGCGTCTCGCCCTCGGCGATCGCGAACGTCACCCCGTCGACGGCCCGCAGCACGCCGCGACGCCCGAGACCCCACCCCTCGCGCAGCCGGAAATGGACGTGCAGCCGCTCGACGTCGAGCAGCACCGCGCGGCCGCTCATCGCCCCCCTCCCCGCCCGCCGTGGCTCACGCGTAGAGCAGACATCGCACGCTCCGCCCGTCCGGCCGCTCCTGCAACGGCACCGGCTGCTCCCGGCACCGGTCGAAGACCCGCGGGCAGCGCGGGGCGAACCGGCACCCCGGCGGCAGCCGCCGCAGGTCCGGCACCGCCCCGGGGATCGCCCGCAACGGCGCGTCTCCCGCCCCCGGCTGCGGCAGCGAATCGAGCAGCCCGCGCGTGTACGGATGCAGCGGCTCCGCGAACAACGGCCCCACCGGCGCCTGCTCCACCACCTGCCCCGCGTACATCACGACCACCCGCTGCGCCGTCTCCGCCACCACCGCCAGGTCGTGGGTGATGACCAGGATCGACAACCGCAGGTCGCGGCGCAACTTGTCCAGCAGATCCAGGATCTGCGCCTGGATCGTCACGTCCAGCGCCGTCGTCGGCTCGTCCGCGATCAACAGCGCCGGCCGGCACGCGATCGCCATCGCGATCATCACCCGCTGTCGCATCCCGCCCGAGAGCTGGTGCGGATACTGGTCCAGCCGCTCCTCCGGTGCCGGAATGCCCGCCAGCGCGAACAGTTCCGCCGTCCGTCGCCGAGCCGCACCCCGGCCCAACCGCTGGTGCACCCGGAACACCTCGACCACCTGCCGCCCCACCGTCATCACCGGATTGAGCGACGTGGTCGGTTCCTGGAACACCATCGCGATCTCGCGCCCCCGCACCGACCGGTATTCCCGCTCCGACAACCCCCGCAGCTCCCGCCCCCGGAACTCGATCGAACCCTCCACAATCCGACCCGGAGGATCGACCAGGCCGAGCACCGACAGCGCCGTCACGCTCTTGCCGCACCCCGACTCCCCGACCAGCGCCACGGTTTCCGCCGTCCCGACCTCGAACGACACCCCGTCCGCCGCGCGCAACACCCCGTCGGGGGTCTCGAACACCGTCACCAGGTCGCGCACCCGCAACAACGGCGCCGCCGGAACGACCGCAACCACGCCGGCATCCTAGCCGCGCCCGACCCCCAGGCCAAGATCGCCGACGCCGGCTCGCCGCGGCCCCCCCGACTTCCGCACCATCCGCCCCGCCCGACCCGACCCGCCGGCGCGGTGCCGCGGCATATTTCCGGGACGGAACCTCACTCCTCCGCCGGCCGCCCGCACCTCCGCGGGCTGACCAGCCACGGCACCGGCGTGCGCTGCTCCCAGACCACCGGCCTGCGCGCGAAGCCCGGCCCCGGTGCGCCCGAAACCTGCGGCCCGCCGGCCCTGCGCGCCCCAGAGCTCGAGTCGGTCCCACGCGGCGGTGCAGCCCCCGACAACCTTGCCGAAGAAGATCTTGTCCCCTTGCACAACCGGACCCCTCGCGTCGTCGAGCTACCTTGCTTGACCGAGGGACGTCACGAACCGCGGGAGGTCCGTGGTCAGGATTGCATGGAGGTCCGGGTTGCGCCTGGCTCCGACCCGGATTGCAGCCACATGGGCACCAACGTCGGCCGCGTACTCCAGGCCGCCGCGCAACGGCGCAAAGCCGAGAGCCTCGGACACCGTGTCGCGCAGCCGGTCCTTGGCTGTACCTTCGGCGCTCGCCCGCCGACTCGGGCGCTGGACGGGTCCGACATCGTCACGGTCCGCCGCCAGGGCCAACCGCAACGCCTCGGTGTCGGCCATCAACCACTCTTCCAAACTGGGGCAGGCCACGCACCAGAGGACGGTGGCAGTCTCCGGCAAGTAGCGCACCAGTCGCCGGCGCTTGGTCGCCGGCTTGGCCTTCCGCGCATCGATCCCGACGACGATGCCGTCATACGAACGGGCGCGCAACGCCTGCTCCTCGAAAACCCTGGGGCGGCATCCCATGGTCAGCCGGACGTCGAAGGTGGCGGGCAGGCCGGCCGCCCGGGTCGCGGCGCCAACAAGCGCCGTGAGGAAGTCCCGGTGGGCGCCATCCTCGAAGATCCCAAGCAACCGCACCTCAACCATAGTCGCCACGAGCCACACGAGCGCCCAGTCCGGAGCTTGGCTCCGGCTCTTCGAGGCGAGCTCGGCGGGTTTCACCGTCTTGCAGAGCGCCCTTGAGGATCGCCCGGCGAAGCAGGGGTTCGTCGTCGCCCGCGACGGGCTGGAACACGCTGCCGTCGGCGGTCTGGCTGCAGGCGAAGCACACCGCGCGGTGCTCCAGCAGGTCAATCACGTCGTGCGAGTGCGTCGTCAGCAGGAATTGCGAACCGCCGTCCCGGGCGGCAGCCTCCACGACGATCTGGCAAGTCTGCGCCAGACGCGCCGGGTGGACTCCGTTCTCCGGTTCCTCGTAGCCCACCACCGCTGGCGGAATCGGCGTCGCCGCGATGCCCGCCACGCACAACAGCCGCAGGGTGCCTTCCGAGACCATCGCCGCGTGAAACCTGCCTCGTCCGGCCTCCTCGATCCACAACGCAAGAAAACCCTCCACGCCTTCCTCGACCTCCACGGCCGTCAGCCCGGGCACCAGTTGCGCGAGGTTTCGGACCAGGTTGCGGTACCTGGACGGGTGCTCGTGCTTGAGCCAATGGTAGAAGGCCGCCAGCGATTCCCCGTGCGGTCCGGGGTCCTCGGCACGGATGTCGGAGACCTCCACGCGCATCCGCGTGGGCTCCACGTAGTACGCGCGGACCGATGCCAGTTCGCGGGCGACCGCGACGAGATGGGGGTGGTTGACGATGTCACCGACCTCGGACAGCACCGTGCGCTGCCTCGGCAGGGCGAAGTACCGCGGATGCGCCTGGCGCTCGAGCTTCACCGCCAGTCGGTCCGCGGACTCATCCCAACGGATGAACGGCTTCTCGGAGCGCAAGGCGGTTCCGTCCCGGCCCAACGCCTCCAACGACTCGCCCGTGACCTCCAAGGCGCGCTCGCGGGGCCGATAGCTGAGTTGCAGCCGGTAGCGAAACAGCGAACGGCTGACCCGCGTGTAGGGCCGCTTGAGTCGTTCGCGCTTCTTGCGCTCGTCCAACTCGCCGTTGATTCGAGCACGGATGGACGGGTTGAGGTCGATGTCCGCCGTGAACGCGAGGTGGCGCGCCTCGATGCCGTCGGCGTTCATGCCGCGAAAAAACCAACGCACCGGGACTTCGCGACCTGCTCGATTCCCGCGGTGCTTCATGAACGCCGAGACCACCGAATCCTCGCGCGCCAGATGACCGAGCAGGTCCAAGGCGTCCAGGAGGTTGCTCTTCCCGGCGGCGTTCGGGCCGAAGAGCAGCACGAGCCGGTCCAGGCCGGCCAGCTCGACGCGGCCCAAGCTCTTGTATCCCTCAACGACCAGACGACGAATCACGAACCGATCGTACCAGGAAGACCGAGGGCGTCTCAAGCCACGCCCGCGCCAAGGCTCTCGCCAGTCGAGCGCCGCCCTCGCTGCCGTGGATCCGGGCGGCTCGACCCGCGCGACGCCGAGATCGATGGGCCTTTCAAGGAGGTCGGCTTCGTGCTGTCGTTCTTCTGGCCGCTGCTCGGCCTCATCGGCTCCATCCTCGGGTGAAACGAGTACAGGCGGTTGGACGGAACGCTCCGCGGTCAGGGCTTGGCGCTGGCCCGGATCATCATCGCGATCGTCTCCTTTGGGTTCAGCCCGCTCTGCCTCGGGACGGACGACGACCCGGGCGATCGCCTGCGTCCGGAGCCGGCGTGCCGTAGATCTGCGGCACGGCGCTGAAGCAGGTCGGCCCGAACCCCTATCGCGCGTCCCCCACTCCGCCGTCCACCGCGAGGTACGACGACACCATGCACTGCATCACGCGACGCTGCAGTTCGGCCGTCGCCGCCGCGTCCCCCGACATGCGCATCGACAACGCGCCGCACGCCCGCTCGTCGAACCCCTCGCGCGCGCACAGCGCCCTCCAGCGATCCATCGTCTCCGCGCCCGACGGCGCCCGGTGGGTGCGCTGCGCTTCCCGGCTCATCGAACAAACCATCTCCGTCTGGATGCGCAACCACCGCTCCCGCTGTTCCTCGAGCGGCAGATCCTCCGGCGCCGTCCCGCCCCCGGAGATCGGCCCAGCCGCCACCGGAGCGCCCCCGTCCGCGCCGGCGGGCGCACCGGCCGCGCCTCCCGACCGCGTCGCCACGAACACAATCGCCGCCACCGCCGCGCCGACGACCAGCAGCCCGGCCAGCAGCCACGGCCAGACTCGCGGCCGCCCCGGCACGAGGCTCTGCGCCGTCGCAGGCACCGCCTGCGGCCCGAACGTCGAGGCGAACGGAGGCCGCGCCGCACGCGCCGTCCCGGAAACGAC
>JAAZOP010000148.1 GCA_012797735.1 Myxococcales bacterium | reverse complement strand
TCGCCCCGGACGTACGTCAGGGCGGCGACCGTCGCCGCGACCGCGACGACGACGGCGAGGGCCATCAGGGCGACGGTGCGTCGTCGGACCGGGCGGGGCGACGTCACCGCGGCGGGGTGGGGTGTCGCGGCGAGCGCTCCCTCGGGGAGTTCGGCGGTACGGCGTCCCGGATCGTCGACGGCGTCCCGCGCCGCCTCGCGCACCAGCCGCGCGAACTCCTCGACGCTCGCCGGGCGCGCCTCGGCGCGGGTCGAAAGCGCCCGCAGGAGCAGCACCTCGAGCGCCCGCGGGAGGGGGCGGCCGAGCGAGGACGGCGCGGGCGGATTGAGCCGCGCGGCCGGGTCGGCCAGATCCGACCACGGCAGGCGCCCGGCCAGCATCAGGTACAGCACGACGGCCAGCTCGTAGACGTCGGTCGCCACGCCGGCCGGCACGCCGAAGAACCGTTCGGGCGCCATGTACGCCGGCGTGCCGCGCACCACGCCGGCCTGCGTCGTCGTCGAGGCGGGCGCGCCTTCGGGCTTCGCGATGCCGAGATCGACCAGCACGGCGCGACGGCCGGACACCAGCACGTTCTCCGGCTTGATGTCGCGGTGGACGAGGCCGCGGGCGTGGAGGGCGGCGACGGCGGCCGCCAGGCCGTCGAAGATCTCCAGCGCCTCGGCGAGCGGGAGGGGGTCGCGGGCGACGCGGGCCGCAAGGCTCTCGCCCTCGATCCGCTCCATCGCCAGGTAGGGGCGGCCGTCCGGCAGTTCGCCCGCGCCGGCCACGCGGACGATGCCGGGGTGATCGACGGCGCCCAGGCGCCGCGCCTCGGCCAGGAACCGATCGCGCTCCTTCGGGCTCGGCACGATGTCGAGGCGCAGGACCTTCAGCGCGAGGCGCCGGCCGTCGCGCTCCGCATCGTAGACGATGCCGCTCCCGCCCTCGCCGAGCACCCCGTGGACGCGGAACGGTCCGAGCAGGTTCGGACGCGCCTCGATACCCCGGCTCTCCTCCGTCAACCGGACACCTCGCGGCCACCGCCGCCGCCCGGACGTTGCCGCGCCCGGCCGGTCCCGTCAAGCCCGGCCCGTGGAGCGCCGCGCGGAGCCGACTGGCCCGAGGGCGAGGCCGTGCTGCGCTTCTCGTGCGAGTGCCTGCGACTCCGAGGGGAGCTGGCGCTACGCCGGCGGTGAGCACGAGCCGCGACTTCAGCTCGAGGTGGACGCGCGGGGCGCCTCGGTGGTCCACCTCGACGCGCTCTGTGTCCGTCCGACCGCGACGCCATGAAAGTCGCCGAGCATCTCGAAGGAGGTGTGGTGGCGGTAGCGAAGGCCATCCAAGCACGATCTGGCCGGAGACCTTCGCTGCTCCAGCCGTTCCTGAAGTCCAACGCTGTACCCCCCGATGCCCCCCAACCGTGCCGGCGAGAAAGCGCAGGGAATCGGACGCCGGTTCGGTTTCCGCCGAGGCATCCGCCCATCGTGTCTCCATGGTCGGAGCGGTAGCATCCGGGGCGGTTCGCGGCAACAGCGCCACCGCGCGAGCGGGCTGAAGATCAGTCCGGCGCGTCCGGCGGGACCTGGGAGGCGTCGTCGCAGAGCCTTCGACTTCGCTCAGGCTCCCGCTCGGTCGGCGTCCGCGCCCGCGCCGGCGTCGGGCGCGGAGCCGGCAGCGGCCGGGGCCGCCCGTAGCGGTGGTACGTGCTTCCGTCCAGGGCAGGCGCGGTCGGAACGGCGGACGGCGGCCGACCACCAAGCGCCGGTCCGCGGTGGGCGCTCTCAGGGCCGGGCGATGGAGACGGTGTGGCGGGCCGTCTCGTCGGAGTACGAGATGGCGAGGGTGACGGCGGGGTCGGTCGTCGAGGTCACGTGCGGCTCGACGCCGACCTCGATCGCGGCGCCCTCGAGGTCCGGGTGCCACAGCGCGGTCAGCTCGGCCGGCAGCACGACCGGCGAGAGCGACAGCGGATGGCAGCCGATCTCGAACTCGCTGTCGTCGGGGAGCAGCCGGCGCATCAGGACCCAGACGTCGGTCAGGTCGGTGGGCTCCCAGGCGAAGGTCCAGGGCGTGCAGGTCAGCAGCGTCTCGCCGGCCGCGGGCGTCGTGAGCTGCGGCCGTGTTTCCGGGAAAGTCAGCGAGAGGTCGAACGCCGGGATGTCGGCGCCGCCGGTGGACCACGCCCGGATCGTCCCGCCGGGGGTCGGCTCGGGCACCGTGCCGTCGGCCTGGAGGAAGCACGGCATCGACGGGTGCGTCGGGACCAGGCCGAGCGACGTGCCGTCGATCTCGACCGTGACCTCGCCCGCGTCGAGGGCGGCCGCGGAGGGCACCGCCATGGGATGACGCAGGCGCATCCGGCAGTCGTCCGTCGAACCCCAGCGGGTCGCCCACTCGAAGGCCGGATCGTAGCGGCAGAGCGTGGCCGAGACGTACGGTGCGGTCGGCCTGCTCCAGATGACGTTGATCACGGCGGAGATCTCGAACGACTCGGGCGTGTCCGCGGGCGACACGTCGGGGCAGGTGATGCCGTCCTCGGGCAGGGCCGCGTCGTCCTCGGAGGTTTCGTCACCGGCGGTATCGTCCGCCGTTGCCTCGTCCTCCGCCGCCTCGTCCACGACGTCGGTGACGTCCCGCGCCCCGTTGTCGTCGGAGCAACCGGCCAGCCACAGGCAGGCCGCGACCCACGCGATCCACGTCCACGTTGTTCTCATCGCCCGTTCTCCTTCCCTACCGTGTCTGCGCCCCGGCTTCCGCCTCGACAATGCCGCTGCGATCCGAACCGGGCTTCAGCCCGCGGCGAACGTCCGGGGGCCGACAGCGCCCTGAGGGAGGGGGCGCGGTCCGGTTGCGGCGTGGTCCCGGAGGTACGCCCGAGCCTGCTACGGCGTCGGAGCACCGACGGTCACGCGCGTCCCGACCTCCTCGTCGTACGCCGTGATCCGCAGCGTCGTCGGCTCGGGTCCACCGGTGTCGATCGCCACCTCGGTTCCGGTCTGGATCTTCGCGCGCTCGACGCCCGCCGGCCACAGCGCCGTCAGCTCCGGCGGCAGCGTGAGCGACTCGCCCGCGAGCCCGCGGCACGACAGGGCAAGATCCCGCTCGGCAAGCGTGCCGCGTACTTCCACGAAAACGTCGCTCGCGCCCGTTCCAGCCCAGCGGATCGACCACGGCGCGCCGATCTCGAGCACCGTTCCTTCGGGGGTCGTCGCCGGTCCGGCGGTTTCGGGCACGGGCAGGCTCAGGTCGAACGCCGGCACGTCCGCGCCTCCGGTCGAGCGGACCCGGACGACGTCGCCGACCCGCAGCTCCGGCACGGACAAGCCCGCTTCGCGGAGGCAGGGCAGCGACGGGTCGAGCGGCTGCAACGGGACTTCGGCCCCGTTGACCTCGACGGTGATCTCCCCGACGTCGAGCGGCTCGAGGATCCCGGCCAAGTCCTGCGCGTCGCGCCAGTGCAGGAGCCGGCAACCGCGGGAGGCGGCCAGCCGGTCCGCCCAGACGAGCGGCGTGGGGAACCGGCAGAACGACGAGGTGATCTGCGGCCGGCCGGGCGGGCTGAGGGTCACCAGGACGACGGACCACCGGTCGAAGGTGAGCGGTACGGTCTCGGCGGCGACGGGTCCGGCCGTCGTGGCGGCGGTCGCCGAGCCGGTGGCGGTCGGCGGTTCCGTCTGGTCGTTCGCCGTGCATCCGAACAGCGCCAGGGCCATGGCCCCGGCGAAGAAGAAGGCAAGTCTCATGTTGCTGCCCTTCCATTCCATGGCCTGCATCGGGCGATGCGCGACGCGGGAGATGAAGTCCGGTTCGTTCCGTTTCTCCCCTCTTCGATCGGCGGACGGCGCTTCCGCCGCCCGCCTTCCCCTCACGGCACGACGATGTACCGTGTGAAGAGAAGTCCCTCGGGCCCGCCGGGGACATCCAGCAGAATGCCGAATCCTTCGCCGTCGAACGCCATGGCCAGGTACCCCGTCGGCTCCATGCCCGGGTCGGCGGTGTCCTCCGCGCCAATCAACGTGCCCGTCGCGTCGGTCCGAAGCAGATGGATGCCGAGATGCAAGTAGTCGTCGTAAGCGATTGCCCAGCCACCGGCACCCCAAGCCAGGGCCACGGACCAGCGGGCGTGGACGTGTAGCACGGGCCGGGTGGGGCCCAAGAGGAAGCCGTTGGCGTCCAGGAGAGCCAACTGGAATCCTCCGGTGTCCTCCGTACCATCGTCGAACACGATCGCGAAGTGGTGGCCGCCCCAGCCGATCGCCGCGGGAGCCCCAACGATCGGTCCAAGCTCCGCTGGCGGCCGGAGAGGACGACCGTCGGCCCCCGTGACGATCCAGCGCAGCCTCCCTTGTTCCGGTCGTCCAGGCGGGTATTCGCGAAACACCGTAACGGTCGCAGCCGAAGATGATGCGGACCACGCCGTCAGCCCCGTGCCCGTGGGCTCGTAGACGCCCGGGACCACCACGACGATTGAACCGAGTTCGTCGAAACGCGTGATCCCAATGCCTCCGCCCTGGTCCGAATTCCAGACCGCTGCGAATGCCTCCCCGTCCCAGGACACGGTCGCAGGGCAGCCACCCGGATCCTCAACGAGCGTGAACGGTCCCACCAGCGGCTTGCCCACGGCATCCAGGATCATCGCGGAAAGCACGTAGTCGCGATCCTCACCGCGACCCGTGCACCAAACGAGCCCGAAGAGTCGACCGGACCAAGCCAAGTCCAGCGATCCGAAACCGCGGTCCGGATAGTGGTACGTCCAGTCTGGAACGATGGGATGACCAAGGCGGTCAAAGAGATGGAACTGCGCGTCCTCCCACCGAACACCGTCGGGGTCCACCGACGAGACGTTCCAGACCGTGGCGTACGCCGATCCGGTCCAGACCAAACGCAGCGACTGTGGACTGATCGTTGCGCCTTCCGGCAAGGATGGGACTACGGGCGTCCACGAGAGGTCGCGTTGCAGATCGCCGACGCTCGGGTCCGGCGTGCTGTCGACCGGCTCACCGAGACCGAGCCGGCACAGCCAGTCGCAGCCGTCGCCGTCCAGCCGATTGCCGTCGTCACACTCCTCCTCCGGGTCGAGCACCCCGTCGCCGCAGTGCGGCGGCGCGACGGGCGGCGCCTCGGCATCCGCCGTCTCGAACGACCCATCCTCACTCTCGGAGGAGACGTGGTCGGACACGACGGACGAGTCGCCACTGTCGGCGTCATCGCTCGTCGTGCCGGAGCCGCCGGAACAGCCGGTCACGACCAGCAGGACGAATGGCGTCACCGCGTTGCTCAGGATACGCCGCAGTCTCATGCCTCTCTCCTCTTCGGCGGCCGCTTCCAGCCGCGGACGATCCGCCTGCTACGACCCACCCGTGCTACACTCCTGCGTCGTTTCGCAGTAGTATGGGCTGCTGGTTCCACAGTAGTCGGTGCCGGCGTTGCCGTCGCACTTGTCGTCGGTGCCCGATTGGCCGTACAGGTAGTCGGCACCGTCGCCGCCGTAGAGTTCGTCATCGTCGGCTCCGCCGTAGAGGTAGTTCGTGCCGTGCTCGCCGTAGAGGTAGTCGTGGCCATCTCCGCCGTAGACGTGGTCGTTCCCGTAGTAGCCGTAGATGTGATCGTCCCCCTCGTCGCCGTACAGCCAGTCGTTGCCGTGGCCTCCGTAGAGGTAGTCGTTCCCGGCCCCGCCGCGGATTTCATCGACGCCGTCCTGGCCATCGATGCTATCGCACGCAGTGCCGCCCATGATGTCGTCGACCCCGCCGTTCCCGTACACGATGCAGTGCCAACTCGGGCAGGAGTCGATCGTGTCTCCGTCGCCGGACCAGTAGTTCCCGTCGTCGCCGTGGATCCGGGCCTCGTACTTGTGCGCGGTGTCCGTCTCGACCTTGTGGAACAGAACGCAGACGAGGTTGCCGCCGTCCCACGAACTGGGTGAGTAGATGTAGTCGTTGCCCGTGCCTCCGTAGACGTACCACGGCTCGCCCACGTCGTCGGACTCATGGTAGTCGTAGTCGCCACGGTAGGTCGGCGAGTTGTAGGCGTCGAATTCGAACACGCAGCCACCCTCGCCGTCGTAGCGCCAAGCCCCGCCCCCTCCCTCGCCGATGGCCCAATGATAAACCGTGCCGTACACAATCACGTCCGCGGACGCCGTGCCGTAGACGTGTCCTCGCGCGACCGCAGGCGCCATCAGCAGCACCGCCGCCGCGAGAAGAACTCTGTCCGTTCCGTGTCTCATCCCTGCCTCCGGGTCCCAGCCGGGACCTTGCATCCCAGGCCCCGCCGGCGCATCATCGTCGACAGCGGGTGCCCTCCGTCGTCGTGGTCACCACCCACGTTTCCTGGGAGCAATCGCAGGGTCGCCGGGGGGAGCCCGCTCCGTCGGATGCGCCCTCCGGCCGACGAACGGTCGAGCCCCGCAGCGGACCGGCGGCGATACCGCTGGCGGCTTCCGTCCCGCTCTCCTCCGGAGACGCTCCGACATGCACTCCACCTCCTGCGATTCTGTTAGTAGCGGCAGGCGGTGGATCGTTACGCATCATGCCCTCGCCGCTTGGGGCGCCCACCACCGCTTCGGCCGGTGACGTTGTCCTGGCCGGCGTCCAGATGTGGGTCGATGTATGCGGGGGGGGGGCAGGGCAATCGCATCATCCCACATGGGCGCCACCCATCAGCACACGGAGCATGAAGTCGTGATCCCAGGCTGCACGCAGTCGGCGGTTCTTGATGCCGACCTTGGTGCCCTGCACGGCCTTGAGCAGGTTGAGAACGATG
>JAAZOP010000147.1 GCA_012797735.1 Myxococcales bacterium | reverse complement strand
GCTCCGCCCCGCCTTCCGCCGCATCGTCCTCGCCGCCTTCGGGCATCGCCGCCAGACCCTCCGCAACGCCCTCCGCCACGGCGGCTTCTCGCCCGACGAACTCGCACGCCTCGACCGCCTCCCCGGTGTGCATCTCGAACGACGCCCCGAGCAACACCCCGTCGAAGCGTTCGTCGCCATCGCCGCGGCGCTGTCCCGGCCCTCCACGGACCTCCAATTCCAAGAAAACCTGTGAGATTCATCGAACTAACACACTGAAATAGAACAGTTTCTTCTGGCCATGTCCTTTCAGAGGAGGAGGAAAGATTCTGCCGCCCCTCTCCTCTTCATTCAGCGAGTTCTCCCATTGACAGATGCAGTTTTACTTGGTAGATGTGCCTACAAGATGAATCCCGCAGGTCATTTGAGCGGCGCCCTGGAAGATTACCTGGAGACGATCTACGAGCTGGTTCGCGACCAGAAGGTGGCGCGGGTCCGTGACATCGCGCAGAAACGCGGAGTGCGGGCTGCCTCGGTGACGCCGGCGATGCGTCGTCTGTCGGAGTTGGGGCTGATCCGGTACGGCAAGCGCGAGTTCATCGATCTGACGCCGAGGGGGCAGCGGGAAGCGCAGCGCATCTTCTCGCGGCACCAGGCGTTGACGCGGTTCTTTGAGCGGGTGTTGCGGATGCCGGTGGAGACGGCGGAGGACGACGCCTGCGCGATGGAGCACAGCCTGTCGGTGGGCGGGATGGACTACCTCGTCCGGTTCATCGAGTTCGTGCACAACTGTCCGGAGGGGGCGCGGTTCCTGGAGCTGTTCCACGGCTGTGCGGTGGCGCAGCACGCTCCGGAGGCGTGTCGCGGCGAGTGTCCGTTGCGGCGGAAGGGGCGCGACGAGGAGTTGCGGACGGTGACACTGGCGTCCGTCGGCGCCGGCACGCGGGTGCGGGTGCGACGGATCGCGGCGGACGGGACGATGCGCGACCGACTGCTCGACGCGGGACTCCTGCCCGACGTGGTGGTCGAGGTGGGACGGGTGTCGGAGGGGGGCGAGACGTTCGAACTGCGGTTGGGGGGGTTCGAGTTGCGGCTGACGGGGGAGGAGGCGCGCGCGGTGCTCGTGGCGCCGCCGGAGGAGAATCGATGACCGTCCGGCTGGTCGATTGCCGAAAGGGCGACCGCGTCCGCATCGTCCGGCTCGACGCCGGCCACGGCGCGTCCCTCCAGCTGATCCACCTGGGGCTCGACGTCGGCCACACCGTCGAGGTGCTCCAGCGCTCGCCGCTCCACGGCCCGGTGCTCGTCTCGCACGACGGCACGGAGGTCGCGATCGGCCACGGCCTGGCCGAGAAGATCCTGGTCGAGAAGGAGTGACGCGTGCGACTGGTGCTCGTCGGCCAGCCCAACAGCGGCAAGAGCACCATCTTCAACGCCGTCGCCGGCTACCGTTCGCTTTCGGCCAACCTCCCCGGCTCGACGATCGACTACACGCGCGGCCGGGCGGAGATCGACGGCAGCAGCGTCGAGATCGTCGATGTGCCCGGGATCTACTCCCTGCAGGTCTCGAACGAGGTCGAGAAGACGGCCGTCGAGTTCCTGCTCGACGCCGGCCCCGACACCGTCCTGATCGACGTGATCGACGCCTCCGTCCTCGCCCGCAGCCTCGAGCTGACGCTCCAGCTCGCCGAACTGCGCCGTCCGATGGTCGTGGCGCTCAACATGAGCGACGAGGTGCGCCGCAAGGGAGTGGAACTCGATGCCGGCCGCCTGGCCGACAGGCTCGGTGTCCCCGTCGTCGAGACCGTCGGGCGCAGCGGCGAGGGGATCCTCGAACTGTTCCGGGCGGCGGTGCGCGCGGGGCGCGAACGGCGGGTGCCGGCGGTGCTGCCCG
>JAAZOP010000146.1 GCA_012797735.1 Myxococcales bacterium | reverse complement strand
CGATGCCGGCGGCGCCGAGCGCGATGCTCCCGTCACGTGCCTCCCTCCCGCCGCGCCTCGTCCAGCACGCCGCCCGCGACCCGGGAGGCCGCGCGATGCGCCAGGACGAACGCCGCGAAGAACCCGACCACCGCCGCGGCCAGGCCGGCGGCGCCGGTGAACAGCGCCTCGTACAGATAGGCCGTACCCCACGCCGCGGACCGATGCCGCTCGTCGAGCAGCGCCGAGCCGCCGACCGCGGCCGCCGCCGTCGTCGCCATCACCAGCACGCTCGCCAGGTACGCGAGGCCCACCGCCTTCCACCAGCGCTTCCCGGCCCGCTCTCCGCGCCGGGCCGACCGCCGCCCCCACCAGCGCCCCGCGAGCCAGGCCAGCACCGCGCCCAGTCCCGCACCGGCCCACGGCGCGCCCGTCGTCGCGATCGTCGCCTCCCCCGGCGGCCGCACGACCAGTCCGATCGAGTCGGCCGGCAGGCCCGACCAGCGACCGACGAGTCGGTCGCCGAGGCGGTCCAGTTCGGGCGAGGCCGCATGGTGCCAGCCGGGGGGCAGCTCGACCGTCAGTTCCAGTTCGCCGAACCCGGTCCACTGTCTCGCCGGCGCCAGCAGGTAGGCAATCAGGTAGTCGCGGTTCGGCGAGCGCCTCCCGTGGTGCTCGCCCGGCCGCACGCGAGCCTCGACGGTGAGCACGTGGGGGCCGGGGGAGAGCGTCGCGGTGAACGCCAGGCCGCCGACCCGCGACGCCTCGGGCTCGAACCGCACCGGCTCGCCATCGATCCCCGGCAGGTCCACCGGGGCCCGCCATTCGGGCGGCAGTCGCGACGCGTCGAGGGGGGAAGACGGGAGGGCGGCGCCGTCCAGCAGCACGGCGCCGGATGTGACGCCGGGGGAGCCGAACACCAGGCGCAGTTCCGGCAGCGCCTCGCCGGCGTGGAACCGGTACGAGGCCGCGATGCGGGCCGGCTCGCCCGCGGCCAGCGGTCGCAGGTCCACCAGCAGCGCCTCGCGTTCGACCGCCGGCAGTGCCGGCGCGACCCACGGCTCGCCCGCCGCGTCCCCGGGGCGCTCGGCACGACCGACGTTCGCCGGCGCCGCGCCCGGGAACACCAGGATGGCGGCGGCCAGCAGCCCGCCCGGCACCACCGCCCGTCGCCTCGGTTCGCCCCGCATCGGTCCTCCCGCCGGCGTCGCAACGTTGCACCACCCGGACCCGCACTGCAAGCGCGTCGCCGGCCGGCGGCCGGCGGACCGGTGACGGCGGGCTGCCGTCCCCGCATTGACCGCGCCCGGCGCCCGCGGGATGCTCGACGAGCGGGAACGGCCGGCCCGCGCGGAACGGCGACCGCGGCGCGCCGCCCGCCGCCCCGGGGAGGCGACACGATGGAGGGTTTCAGCGTTCTCTTCACGCTCATCGCGGTCGGGATCGCCCTCGTCGGCTGGCGCATGGTGCGGCGGGCCCGCGAGAACAGGTGGCGTGCCTACGCGCAGCGGCGCGGACTCCACAGCCGCCTGGTCGGCAGGTTCCGGCTGTTCGGCGTGTTCGAGCGCACGGTCGTCGCGCTCGATGAGGAGAGGCGCGGTTCCGGCAAGTCGCGCTACACCGTCACCAAGGCCAGCGCCTTCTTCGGGCTGCCGATGCCGGAAGGACTGCTTGTCACGTTCGAGGGGGTGGGTGCCGACCTCGCGATCGCCTTCGGCGGCCAGGACATCCAGGTCGGGCATCCCGAGGTCGACAGGCTGCTGCGCATCCAGGGGTCGGACGAGGAGGCCGTGCGGGCGTTGTTCGACCGCCCGCGGGCTCGCCGGACGATTGCGGAGTTCGTCCCGGTCGAGCCGGAGGGTCGGGTGTGCCAGGGCAGCGTCAGCTTCATCCAGCGCGGTTTCGTCGATTCTCCCGAGATGCTGGACGCGATGCTGCACCGGGTCGCCGAGGTCGTGCGCGCCGTCGAGGCGGATCTGGCCGTGGATCCGGCCGCCGACGCCCGCGACCCGCGTGCGGCGGTGCGCGAGGTCTACCCGGTGCCGGCGGAGTGGCTTGCGCCGCCTGGAGAGCCCGCGACCGGCCCCGACGCCACGCCGCGACCGCCCGTCAACGCGCCGCCTGCGGACGACGGCGCCGCCCCGCCGCCGCCGGGCGTCGACGCCATCGTCGCCGAACTCGCCGCCGGCGGACGCGTCGAATCCGCCGGCTCGTTCACGCTCGACCGCGAGGCCGCCCGCGCCAAGCTCGCCGAGTTCCGCCTGCGCGACCCCGACGAGTACGTCCTCGCCCTCGTCCGCAGCGCCGTGCTCAAGGGCGCCGCCCGCATCGATCTCGAGCTCGACGCCGACGACCTCAAGGTCCGGTTCGACGGCCGGCCGTTCCGCCTTGTCGACTTCGAGGAGCTGTACGGCGCGATGTTCGTCGGCGGCGAGGACCACGACCTGCGCGCCCGCCGGCAGCTCGCCCTGGGCGTCACCGCCGCCGGGGCGACCAGGCCGCGGTTCGTCCGGGTGGTCTCCGGCGCCGGGGCCGACGCGGTGGAACTCACTCTCGCGCCGGGCGAACCCGACCGGTATGGACCGGCCGAGGCGGCGACGGAAGGCACCACGATCCACGTCAAGTCCCGCCTCCTCGAAGCGCTCGGCGGGCGTCGCGGGCGCCTGGCCGAGATGATCGAACGCCGCTGCGCCTTCGCCCCCTGCCCCGTCACGCTCAACGGGAAGTCGGTCTCGCGCGGCCTCGACCCGCCCGGCGCCTGGGGCGTCGTCCGGCTCGAAGGTCCCGGCTACAGCGCCCGGGTGGGCCTGCGACCCGGCGAGGGACTGCGCCAGGAGATCGTCTGGCTCCTCGACGGCGTGGTCGCGGCCCGCCACGAACGGGACGGCTGGCCGCGGGAGCTGACGGCGGTCGTCGACGGGTCCGGCAAACTCCGCCTCGACGCCTCCGAGGGCGACATCGTCCGCGATGCCGCCTACGCGGAGCTGCTCGAGACGGTGCGCGGCGCCCTGCCCCGGGTCTACCGCAGGCTCGGCGAACAGATCACCCACCTGGACGAACACCCGGGCCTGCCCCGCGCGTGGGCCGCCGCCGTGCTGCGCTCCGTCCTCCGCGGCTTCCCCGACCCGGCGGCGTTCGCCCCCGGCGGTCCGGGCCGCTGGCTGGCCGAACTGCCGCTGTTCCAGGCGATCGACCTGACCGCCGTCTCGCTCGCCGAACTCCTCGATCACGCCGCGAAGGGCCGTGCGGGCCGGGCCGACTACGCCGCCGCCGGCCTCGGCATCGACCAGGCCTCGGCCCCCTTCCGCGAACTCGCCGGGCGGAAGATCGTCTGGGTCGGCTGGCGCCACGACGTGCGACACCGGGCGTTCCTGCACCGGGTCTTCGGCGACCGCCTCCCCTGCGTCAACGACCGGCTCCTCGACTGCCCGCGCCACGCGGACCTGCTCGAGAGGATCACGATGTGATGGGGGACCTTGCAGAACCGGGGAACGGGCGGGGGGGAGCCGGCAGGTCGCTCTTCGGGAAGCGCGGGCCGGCCCGATCCGGATCGGGGGCGCGACGGTGCTCGCGGGTCGCACCGTCCCGGCCGGCCGTGTGATAGGGTTGCGGCCGATGGAACCGCGAACGAGCCCGCCCGACGACCGCACCGGCGCCGCGCCGGCCGGCGACCCGCGACCGGCGGCTCCTGCGCCGCGCGTGCGCGACCTGATCGACGAGTTGTGTCGCGAGGTCGGCCCGCGAGCCTCGGGCAGCGCCGCCGAGGCCGTCGCGGCGGAGCGACTTCGCGCGCGGCTGGAAGCCTGGGGCCTTCCGGCGGCGGTGGAGCGGTTCCGCACCACTCCGTTCGCCCTCCAGGGGTTGCTGGCGACGATGGGCGGCCTCTACCTGCTCGCCTTCGGCACCTACTTCGTCTGTCCCCACGGCGCCGCCACGTTCCTCGTCCTCGCCGCGCTCGTGCTCCTCGCCCACCGCGTCCTGGACCTCGACCTCCCCGGGGCCGTGCTGCCCGGCGCGGAGAGCACGAACGTGCACGGGACGGTGGCGCCGGCGGGCGAGCGGCGCCGGACGGTGCTGTTCGCGGGGCACCACGACTCCGCCTTCCGCATGCCGCTGCTCGGCCGCTCCTCGTGGTTTCCCTGGCTGTCGCGCGGCATGGTGCTGTTCTTCGTCTCGGACCTGACGCTGCTCGGGCTGTCGCTCTGGCGCGTCGCGGCGCGGCCCGGTCCGGCCCGCGGTCCCGTCGAGTTCGCCCTGCTCGCGCTCTGCGCGCTCGGAGCCGCCTTCGCCGTCACCGTCCTGGCCTGGATGATCCGCCGCGACGCGGTGCCCGGCGCGAACGACAACCTGAGCGCGGTGGCGACGGCGTGGGAAGTCGCCCGCCGGCTGGCGACGGCGCCGCCACGCCACGTGGAAGTGCGCGTGGTGTCGTTCGGCTCCGAGGAGGCCGGTCTGAAGGGGTCGCGGGACTTCGCCGTCCGGCACCGCGACGAATTGCGCCGGGCGACGCTCGTCAACCTCGAGAGTCTGGGGCAGTCCGGCCGCCTGTTCGCGCTGACCGGCGAATTCCTCTCGGGGGCCCGCCACGCGCCGGAGGCGGTGCGGCTGGTCGAGGCGGCGGCCCGCGACGCCGGCATTGCGCTCGGACGGAAATGGCTGGTCCACGGGCTGACCGACGCCACGAGCTTCAGCCGCCGCGGACTCCCCGCGACCTCCGTGATCCGCCTCACCGACGCCGGGTTCCTCGACCACTACCATTCGCCGGGCGACTCGCCCGAGCACGTCGCCGAGGAGCGGCTCGAGGAGGCCGTGCGGCTCTGCCTGGCGGTGGTCGCCCGGCTGGACCGGGAAGCGGCGGGTTGATCGGGCCTACAGCACCTCGACCGCGCCCAGGTCGCACGCGGCGCCGCGCGGCTCGCCGCGCTGGTCGGCGGAGGGGCAGTCGGCGCCGGCGCCGAGCGCCGGGCTGCCGGCGCCGGGGAGCATCGTGCGGGTCGGACCGCCGTTGTCGGCCAGCGGTCCGAGCCGCGGGTCGGCGAAGACGATCCCCTCGACGCACGGCGTGTCGTCGCTCCCGTTGGGCCGCTGCGGCGGCCACTGCAGGTTGTGCGCGCCGGCGTCCATCGTGCGCATGCAGCTCTGGCCGTTGTACGGCCCGACGGCGGTGTTGTTCGCAAAGATCGTGTTGAAGAGCCGGACCGTCCCGTTCTCGTTGTAGATCGCGGGCCCGTAGTCGGCGTGGTTGTCGGCGAAGGTGCAGTTGGTGAACGACAGGTCCTGCTGCGAGAACACCGCCGCCCCGACCTCGGGCACCGCGTTGCCGGCGAACGTGCAGTTGACGATCGTCGCGGGCGAGTCGGCGCCGATGAAGATCGCGCCGGCGTGGCGCGCGGCGGTGTTGCCGGCGAACGTGGAGTCGAGCAGGGCGAGCGGGGCGGCCTCGTGGTACACGGCGCCGCCCGTCCCCTCCAGCGCCGCGTTGTCCGCGAACTCGCAGCGGCGGATCGTCGCCTGCTGCGGCGGGTAGAAGTACTCGAACACCGCGCTGCCGTGCTCGTTCGAACGGTTGCCGCGGAAGACCGAGCCGCACAGCACGAACGGGTCCGGCGGTCCCGTCTCGCTGTGCATCCCATCGATGTACACCGCGCCGCCCAGGCCGCCCCGGTCGCCGCTGCCGCCGTGGCCGTGCGCGACGTTCTCGACGAACACGCTGTCGACGATCTTCAGGTTGCTCCCGTTGCAGACGATCGCCCCGCCGTTGGCGGCCCGGTTCCGCACGAACGTGCTGCCGGAGACGAGGAACTCGGTCAGTCCCCCGCCGAAGATCGCCCCGCCGATGTCGGACTCGACCGCCGTGCACTCGTTCTCCTCGAACGTGACGTGGAGCACCCGCAGCGTCCCGAACCACGGCAGGTGGATCGCCGCCCCCGACTCCTCCGCCCGGCCGCGCACCAGCCGGATGTTCTGCACCGTCAGGTCGACGTAGTGGTCGCAGTCCAGGATCGGCACCGCGCCGCCGCCGCTGAGCGTGATCCGGTTGCCGCCGTCGATGACGAACGGCGCCTCCAGCCGCAGCGCGGCGGTCAGCGTGATCGTGTGGTCTCCCGGACCGCAGTCGAACGCCAGGCTGCCGCCGCCCGCCGCGTGGAGCGCCTCGACGGCCTCCCGCAACGCCGCCTCGGTGCAGCTTTCCGGCGTCCCCGTCCCGACCCACCGGTCGGGATCGGTCACCGGCACCGGCTCCCGCGCCTCGGGGCACTCCGTCCCCGTGGGCATCGGCACGTCCGGCGGCGGACCGTCGAAGCCGGCGTCGGCTCCCTGCCGCGGCGACGAGTCGCAGGCGGTGACCGCCGATGCGAGAGCGACTCCGAT
>JAAZOP010000145.1 GCA_012797735.1 Myxococcales bacterium | reverse complement strand
GGCGGCGCGCGCCGCCGGCGCCTGGGGTGTCGCGGTCGTCCGCGGCGTCCTCGCCGCCTCCGAGCCGGAGGCGGCGGCGCGGCGGTTCCTGGAGGTGCTGATCGGCCCGGAGGCGCCCGGGAGGGGTTCCTGAACGCGGCATGGATGGAGCCGAATTCCTGCGGTGCGAGCGCCCCGTGGAATTGACCGGGTCCGACGTGGACGCCTATAGTGGGCTCGCGAGACGGGGACGATGCGCGCACTGTTCAAGGCGTTGTTCTGGATCGCGGTCTTGGCGGCGCTGCTCTTCGGAGTGGGCGTGCTGTTCTTCAAGGTCCGCACCGCCCACGACGACTCGATGGCCCCGAACCTGATGGCGGGCGACAAGTTCCTGCTCTGCTACCGCTGCGACGTGGAGAAGGGCGATGCCGTCCTGTGCGACCATCCCGATCCCGCCCGCCGGGGAGTGAAGATCCTGGGGCGCGTCGTCGGCATGGAGGGCGATCGGGTCGAGTTCCGCCGCGGCCTCCTCCGCGTCAACGACTCGGAGAAGCCCGTCAGCACCGATTCGAAGCTGTTCCGCTACGCGAGCCCCGACGGGGCGGTCCGAAGCCTGGAGTACATGGTCTGGGAGCATCCGAGCCTGTTCGGCGAGCAGGTGCCGGTGCTGTATCCGAAGGACGCCGACGGCCAGCTGCCGGACCACGCGCCGGTCGTCGTCAAGCGCGGACACTACTTCCTGCTGGGCGATCACCGGGCGCCGACGCTCCCCTGGACCGCCGACGGGCGACCGATGCCGGGCGGAGGTTGCAACTCGAGCTTCTGCTACGGGCAGGTTCCCGCCGACAACTGCCGCGGCGTCGTGTTCTTCGTCTTCTCCACCGCCGACCGTCGGATCGAAGGCGGGACCGGCGAGGAACGCTGGGGCTTCATGCCGTAGTTCCCGGGACCCCGCCGGCGGCGGTCGCGCGGGGCAACGGGCGGAAGCGCGCCCGCGATGGGGGCCGCGTGCTGCGCTCCGTGCCGGCCGAGCGCGCCGTGCTGGCGACGGCGCTCGTCGTCCTGGCGGGCCTGGGAATCGGCCGGGCCTGCACCGATTCCGGCGGCGACGCCGGGCCGGAGGGACCGGCCGCGGCTCCGGGCGGTGCGCGGATCTGCTTCGAGGTCGCCGGGGCGTCGGGGCGTCCCGGGCTGCGCTGCGCGCCGGAGCCTCCTGCGGCGTCCGAACTGGACTTGCTGGCGCCGTGCGACGACGCCGCCACGCTTCGCCGGACGGAACGCCTGCTGCGGGAGTGCCCGCTGCACGGCCGGCGGCTCGTGCTGGCGCCGCAGCGGCCGGACGGGCCCTGCGTCCCGCGCCTGACGGAGTTGCCGGGTGCGACCCGGGTGCTGCTGGGGTTGCCGATCGACCTCCGGACCGCCGGCCGCGCCGACCTGGAAGCGCTCCCCGGGGTCGGACCGCGTCTGGCGCTGGAGTTGCTGCGGGCGCGAGAGGGCCGTCCCGGCCGGGTCGACCTGGAAGGAGTCGCCGGTCTCGGCCCGCGCCGGCGCGCGGCGCTGGAGCGGCGGCTCGCCTGGTCGCCGGAACCGGGCCCGGGCTGCGGATCGGCGGAGCCGCCGGAAACACCGTGAGCGTGGCCGGTCGCGGGCGGCATCCACTTGCGCCGATCGGTCCGGCCTGCTAGACCGCAGGGCAGCGGAGGTGTGAGATGCGCAACGGTTCCTGGATCCTGGTGATGGCGGTGCTGGCGGCGGGGTTCGGTTGCCGGGCCGAGACGGACGACACGGTGATTCCGGACGCGCGCGACGACGGCGCGACGACCGACGACGGTTCGGGCGCGGATGCGGACGCGGACGCGGATGCGGATGCCGACGCCGACGTGCCGGCGACGCCCGAGAACACGAACGCCCTGTGCGGCGACCACGTGGACAACGACGGCGACGGCTACACCGATTGCGACGACTACGACTGCAGCCGGAGTCCCTCGGTGACCGTCTGCGGCGGCGGGGCCGAGGACACCGACGCCCTGTGCGACGACGGTCTCGACAACGACGGCGACGGCTACACCGACTGCGACGACTACGGCTGCAGCCGCAGCCCGTCGGTGACCGTCTGCGGGGGCGGGGCGGAGAACACCGACGCCCTGTGCGGCGACCACGTGGACAACGACGGCGACGGCTACACCGACTGCGACGACTACGGCTGCAGCCGCAACCCGTCGGTCACCGTCTGCGGCAGCACGCGCGAGGACAACGACACCGCGTGCGGCAACGGCACGGACGACGACGGCGACACCCGTACCGACTGCCGCGACTCGGATTGCAGCAGCAACCCCTGCGTCACCGTCTGCGTCCACGAGACCCCGGCGCAGTGCGGCAACGGCACGGACGACGACGGCGACGGCTACACCGACTGCGACGACTACGATTGCCTGTACCACCCCGACGCCGTCTGTCCCTGCGCCGCGGGCGCGGAATGCGACAACGCGAGTTGCGGCAACGGCGCCGACGACGACGGCGACGGGTTCACCGACTGCGACGATTTCTCCTGCTCGCGCAACGGCCACGTGACCGCCTGCGGCGCCGAGCAGACGAACGCGCAGTGCGACAACGGCGCCGACGACGACGGCGACGGCTACACCGACTGCAACGACTTCTCGTGCAGCCGTTCGCTGTGGGTCACCGCCTGCTGCGACTGATCCGCGCCGCTACGGCAGTTCGAGGACTTCGATCCGCACCCGGATCACCCCGGCGCGAATCATCCCGAGTCGTTCGGCCGCCGCCCGCGAGAGATCGATGATCCGGTCGCGGCGGCCGAAGGGCCCGCGGTCGTTGATCCGAACCTCGACGGAACGCTCGTCGTCCAGGCGCGTGACGCGGACCCGCGTGCCGAAGGGGAGGGTGCGGTGCGCCGCGGTCAGCGCCGCGGGGTCGTAGGGCTCGCCGCTGGCGGTGGGGTTCCCGGCGAGCGTGTCCGAGTAGTAGCTGG